>JACPFH010000299.1:0-2178 GCA_016183075.1 Deltaproteobacteria bacterium
CTGCCGACTCAGGAAAGTAAACTCCTCGCAGCCGGTCCCGCAGTTCCAGCTCTTGCTCAACCACTCGTCGCACCACACCTTGCTGCGCGATCTGGCGGATCTTGCTGCTCTCGCTGGGCGGCATCTGGCTCAACATGGCTTCGTAAATGGGGTTGCGACGATGAGTGATGCACGTCACCTCCAGGAAGAAAGTCGGGCCGCGCCGAGCCATATAGCCGGGATACTCTCCAAACGGCCCTTCCATTTCGATAGCGTCGGTGGGGATCACCCCTTCGATGATGATCTCAGCCTCGGCCGGAACCAGAAGGTCCACCGTCCGGCAGCGCACGAGCTCCACTGCTTCCCCCGCCAGCCCTCCGGAGATATCGTACTCGCTCACGTCGACCGGCACCTTGGCTACGGCGGCATAGGTGAGATGGGGTGGCGAACCGATGACAACGGCGGCCGGCATCCCGCGAATTCCCAGCTCCCGATACCGGAGCCAGTGCAGGCGCAACCCGTGATGAGGGGTGTTCACATGACAGCCCAAACGCCTCGGGGCCTTGAGCTGTCCTCTGTAGACGGCCATATTGAACACGCCGGTTTCCGGGTGTTTCGTTATCCATTGAGAGGCGGAAGTGTAGGGTGCATTGTCAAATCCGGGTGTGGAGATAGGAATCGGCAGTAGGTCTAAGCCCCCCCGGTCAAGCTGCTCTCCCTCAATTACGACCTCCTGCACGGGGCCCTTGTCCACGACGACCGGCGCGATTGGCCGGGCATACGCATCCGCCCAGCGCTGGGAAATCTCCTCGGGCCGGCACTTAAGACCGAGAGCGTAGATCGACTGCGTGCCGGCCACGCAGGCCACGGCGACCGGGATGTCGTAGCTCCGACCCCGGCTGTCCACCACGTTCTCAAACAGGAACGCCTTTCGCTGCTCCTCCGGAAGTCCCCGGTACTGCAACCGAACCAGAGGATGAAGCTCGGTATCCTTGTTGATACGCGCGGTCACCCGCACGAGCTGGCCGTGCTCTTCGAGAGCTTTTAGGTACTCCTGCAAGCTACGGTAGTAGGCGGGCTGGCTCATGGTCTCAATTTGGGTTTCCTGTGCCTGATCGCTCTCCTAGGATCCAACGCCGGCATGGGTTTCAGTCTATAGCAGACCGGTCAACCGGGTTTTTCAACACCCTGTATAGAAGCGGAAACTAGCCGATCATGACCTGTGCTGTCAACCTCGGACTGGTTGCGAGACAGGCCTGTCTGCCGGGCACCGGCAGGGACGGACATTGTCAGAGAATTCTTAGAAACCTATTTTGGACAAGAGCACGTCATGAGCCATTTTTGTTTTGTTCTCGTTCGCGGTGAACCATTCAGTTTAGCGCAGCGACTCACTGACTTTCTGGGCAAAACTAAATTCAAATACGCGCTCGGGCGGCACCTGAGGGGCCGGTTTGACACGCTGCGCGGCCACCGCGATCATTTCGCGCTGAAGTTTCTCATCTACGGCCCCTGATGGCAGATAGTACTGCAAAGCCGCGTCGTAAATCTGCTCGGCGAAACGGGCACGGTCCTTACCAAGATCGAGGTAGGGTCCTCTGATAAACTCGAGGGCATATTTCTTATCGTCGCGGATCAAGCGCAACGATCGCTGCACCACTCGGATCATTTTGCTGACGAGTTCGGGACGATCGGAAATGGTCGCCTTTGTGGTTGTCAGCCCGCCTTGTACGGCGCGGTAAACATCCGCGCCGGAGGCCAGTTTTCTGAAGCCCTCGTCCTGGGCGAGAAATGTCTGTGGGATCTGGAGCATCGCGGCGTCGATAGTCCGGGCCTTCAAAGCCAGATAACTCACGTCGGTCGTGCCTAAAGAAAGAAAGGTAACTTGATCCGCCGGAACCTTGTGGGCGATCAAAATCTCCCGCGCAAGAATCTCGGTCAAGGCCCCGAACGCGGTAACGCCGAGCTTCTTACCCCGTAGTTGCCGCACGTTGGTGATGCTCGGCAAAGCGATCAGGTCGAAGGACGGCTTATCGGTCAATGCCAGGACAATCCTGACGTCGACACCTCTCACCGCGGCGGCCACAGCGGTCCCCGTCGCTGTGCCAAAATCAATGCCTCCGGCCAACATTGCCGGTACCGTTTGAGCCGCTTTCATGAAGATCAGCTCGGGCTCCAGACCCTCTTCGCGGAACAGACCTC
>JACPFH010000299.1:2196-11233 GCA_016183075.1 Deltaproteobacteria bacterium
ATAGGGCATGTCCACTATGGTTCGCGAAACATAGCCGATGCGGACGGGAGAAGGTTTGGCGGATTTCTCGGCAGCCCAGGAGATTTCCCTGGCGATAGTGATAAACGTCAGTAGAACCAACAATGAAAAAGCAGCTTGCCTGATCTTTGTCATCGTCGTTACCTCCGATATCTTTGCTTTACCCTCTCTGAAGGAGTGGAAGATCATCGATTTGCTTTTTCGATAAAGCCGAAATCAAACACCTGCCGTGTGGCTATCTCTTTCGTCACCCCCAGGCTTTTTTTCGTAAACTCGATCGCGCCTCTCATCCAGGATTCATCGGCCGAGCCATCCGCGGATAGCCGACTCAGATAAAGCTCGAAGATTTGTTCATTCAATACGGGATCTTTGACGCCGAGATACTCCGCTATGATCTTCATCGACTCAGCGCGGTTTTGCCTGGCGAATTGGAGACCTTTGAGGCTGGCTTTGACAAAGGCGACGATCTCGGAAGGGTTTGTCTTGATCTTTTCTTCCGTGACCCCGATCCCCCCTGTCGGATAGGTGGGCATGTAATCTCCCGAATAGGCAATTCGGTTAAATCCCTCCCGCTGGAGAACCAAGGGCCTCGGAGGAGTTAAAAGAGCCGCCGCTATTCGCCCCGCCCTTAGAGCCAGCGCCGTATCTTCCTGACCTCCGACCACGATGCTGGTTACATCCTTGTTTGGCATAAGCCCGTTTTTCTCCAGGATCATTTGGGTGAGAAGGTCAATGGAGCCGCCGCGGGATGAAATGCCAACGATTTTTCCCTTTAGATCTTGAACGGACCGGATCTGCGGCTGCGCCACCAAATCAAACTGGGGCTTGGCGGAAGACACGAATACGAGCTTGACAGGCAAGCCCCGCACGGCTGCGGCAATCGTGGAGCCGGAGGCCGAGGTATAGTCCACGGAGCCGCCGATAAGAGCCTGGAGCCCAACCGCTCCACGAATAAGGATCGCCTCCACATTCAGGCCCTCTTCACGGTAGAACCCCTTGACTTGGGCGATCTTGAACGGGATCTCCGCGATGGATATCGCGCTGACGGAAAACCTGACTTTTTCTATTTGGGCGGAAGCCGCTGCCCGCGCGAAACTTAAACTGAGAACAATGGCGAGCAAGGAGGCGGATTTCATCTAAAAGCTCTTTTCCTTATCTGGGCCGAAGGCGGAACCGAGGCTTTCCCACAAAAGCTCCGCTGGATGTTTAGCCTTTCTCCCCGCCAGGTGCTCGATTTGCTGGCGGCAGGAGATTCCAGGGGCGACTACCTCGACATCCCCTCCCACGGCTTTCACGGCAGGAATGAGGCGGCGGTTGGCGATTGCAATCGAGAGGTCGTAGTGTTCCTTCTCAAAACCGAAAGAGCCTGCCATTCCACAACAACCGGAATCTACCTCGGTGACCTGAAAGCCCGCCCACCGCAGCACTGCAACCGTCGGCGCCGTGCCGACCAGCGCTTTCTGGTGGCAATGGCCGTGAAGGAGGGCCTTGCGCCCGTGGTTGTCAAAATTCAGCGACAGCCGGCCGGCATCCCGCTCGGCCAGGAGAAACTCCTCGAACAGAAAACTTCGCCGCGCCACTTGCCGGGAGTCTTCGGTCCTTAGCAGCTCGGGATACTCGTCTCGGAGGGTCAAGAGGCACGACGGCTCAAGGCCCACTACCGCCACACCCTGCTCCGCGTAAGGGGCCAGGCGAGCCACATTCCACCCGGCGTTTACCCTGGCATCTTCGAGCATCCCTTTGGAAATCAAAGGGCGCCCGCAGCACTTCTTGTCGGCGAGCACGACGCGGTAGCCGGCGCGCTCAAGAAATCTCGTCGCGGCGATCGCCACACCCGGCGTATTAAAGTTATTGAACGTATCGTGGAAAAGGACGACGTCGCGCTTCGCTCCATTGAACTCCTGCGGGTGAACCTCAAACCACTCGGTGAAAGTTTCGTCCGTAAAGCGGGGCAGCGGGCGGCGACGATCGATCCCCGCCACTCGCTCCAAAAACCAGCGGTTGGGCGCAGAGTTCACAAGCCAGTTGGAAAGCGGCGCAAAGCGCGACCCCAAGCGATTGAGCTTTTCGACCCGACCGAAGATCCGATTGCGCAGCGGGAGCCCGTTCGCCTTGTAGTAGTGGTGGAGAAACTCGTACTTGAGCTTCGCCATGTCGACGTTAGAAGGGCACTCGGCCTTGCATGCCTTGCATTCGAGACATAGATCCAAAACTTCGTAGAGCCGCTTGCCGGTGAAATGATCCAAAACTTCGTAGAGCCGCTTGCCCGTGAAATCTTCCCTCGGCACCTTTCCCGAAAGCACCGCGCGCAGCGCGTTCGCCCGGCCGCGCGTGGAGTGCTCCTCATCGAGCGTCGCCATGTAGGACGGGCACATGGTGCCGTCCAGTTTCTTGCGGCATTCTCCCATGCCGCTGCACATCTCCACGGCTGCCGCAAAGCCCCCTTGGCTGCCGAAGTCCAGGATCGTCTCGGGTTGCCAAGTCCTGTAAGCCGGCCCGATGCGCAGAGATTCCGTCATCGCCGGGACATCCACGATCTTTCCCGGACTCATGAGGTTCTTCGGATCGAAGGCCTGCTTGATCTGCCGGAACGCTTCGTAAAGAGTCGGGCCATACAGCTTCTCGTTGAAGTGGCTGCGTGCCAGCCCGTCCCCGTGCTCTCCCGAAAGCGCGCCGTGAAATTCCAGGACCAGATCCGAAATCTCACTTGCAATCGACACCATCTTGTCGACTTCGCTCTGCTCTTTCAGGTTGATCAGAGGGCGGATGTGCATGCAGCCCACCGAGCAGTGGCCATAGTAGCCGGCAATGGCGTCGTAGCGGGTAATAATCTCTCTAAACCGCTTGATGAACTGCGGCAGCTTGGCCGGCTCCACGGCGGTGTCTTCAACAAAAGCAAGCGGCTTCTTGTCGCCCTTGATGCCGAGCAGCAAACCGAGACCGGCTTTGCGAACACCCCAAATGGCCCTCACTTCTTCCGGCTTAAAAGCCTGGGTTGCCGCGTATCCGATGCCGCGCGCCTTCCTGAGCCTTTCGAGTTCGCAAACCTGTTCTTTCACTGCTTCTTCGGTGTCGCCCGCGTATTCGACCATGAGAAGGGAGCTCGGGTTTCCCTGGACGAACCCCAGCCGCTTAGACTGCACGATGTTGCCCCGGGCAAGACCAAGAACCATCTTATCGGTCGACTCCAGAGCGTACGGAGCCGTTTCCAAAATGGCTTGGGATGCTTCCAGCGCCTCGATATCATCCTGAAAGTGAATGACGTCGAGCGCAGTCCACTTGGGCTTGGGCACCAAACGCATCCTGGCTTCCACCACGCACGCCAGCGTCCCTTCGGAACCGACAACCATGCGTGAGAGGTTGAACGGCCGAGGCTTGACGAACTCATCCAGGTTGTAGCCCGAAACACGGCGCAGGATCTTGGGATAACGCGCGCCAATTTCCTCTCGATGCTTTTCCGCGAGACCCTGAACTTCGCGGTAAACTCGACCTTCGAGTCCGTTTCCCCCGGCCTTCCTGGCCAGCGCGTCCCGGGAGAGGTCTTTGAGCTCAACTTCGGCGCCGTCCGAGAGATAAACCGTCAGCTCAAGAACGTGATCCAGGGTTTTTCCATAGGTAAGGGAGTGGGCGCCGGCAGAGTTGTTGCCGATCATCCCGCCAATGGTGGCGCGATTGGAAGTGGAGGTATCGGGGCCGAAGAGAAGCCCCATCGGCCTCACATAAGCATTGAGCTCGTCTTGAACCAGTCCCGGCTGCACCCGGCACCAAAGCTCCTCTTCATTCACCTCGAGGACCCTGTTCATGTGCTTGGAAAAATCGAGCACGATGGCATGCCCCACGGTTTGTCCGGCAAGCGAGGTGCCGCCGCCCCGCGGCAAAATCGGCGCGCCGAACCGGTTGGCAACCTCGATGGCGGCTTGGACATCCCCCTTGTGGCGCGGCACGACCACGCCGATCGGCTCGATCTCGTACATTGAGGCGTCCGTGGCATAAAGAAGGCGCGTGTAGCGGTCGAAGCGCACTTCTCCTTCGACCCGCTTCTTGAGCGCGGCCTCTATATCGCGATATTCCGTAGCTTGTCCTGCTCCCATCGTCAGCACTTTATACCACCTTCTAAGCTATCAGCAATCAGTGTTCAGCTCCCAACTCCGCACTCTTTTTTTGCTGAGAGGTTGTGAAAAAATCTGTTCATGCTTCGAGAGCCTCAGCACGAACGGATAGCGCAGATGAAAATTCAAGTACTTAGCCGTTCGTCCTGAGCTTGTCGAAGGGATTTTTTCACAACCTCTGAGTGCTGATGGCTGAGAGCTTCCTTGCTGTTCTAAACACGTCCTGAAACATCTTGCGGGTGAGCTTGCCCGTGAACGTATTCTGCTGGCTGGGATGATAGGATGCCAACAGGCTTAAACTGTCCGAAAGCCGATATAGGCCGCCATGGCGAAACTGAGGCCGAGGCTTGGGAATGATCCCGCCGGTCTCCTCGTAAGCCTTGAGAAGAGAATCGAAGGCGATCTTACCCAGGGCAACGACGACGCGGATGTTCCTGAGCAGCGCCAACTCTCGCACAAGGTACGGCCGGCAATTTACAAACTCCTCTCCCGCGGGCTTATTCGCAGGGGGAGCGCACCGCACTGCGGCGGTCACATAGCAGCTACGCAGCCTTAGACCGTCGTCGCGGCCGGCCGACGCGGGCTGGTTGGCAAAACCAAAACCATAAAGGGTCCCATATAGCCAATCGCCGCTTCGATCTCCGGTGAAGATCCGCCCGGTCCGGTTCCCGCCATGCGCCGCCGGAGCGAGGCCCACGATGAGAAGGCGGGCGCCCGGGTCCCCGAACCCGGGGAGCGGTTTGGCCCAGTAACTCTCTCCCTGGTATCGTCGCGGCGGTTTTCTGGCCGCCGCCGCTCGCCACCTGACCAAGCGGGGGCATTTGCGACAGCCAACAACCACCTTATTGAGTCTCTGCAGGGGGTCCATGCGGCCTGCGCTACGTATAAAGGAAACCCGCCCCTAAAAAAAGGGCCCCGGCCGATCCTTGACAGTCTGAATGCGGATTTCGTACCCTATCAGCTTAATTCCGCTATGGTCCGGTTGGACCCGATGAAAGGACCGTCCCGGCGCATGCCAGACCGGGTGCGAAGACTCTTTACCGAAAGGTCTGATAGGATCACGTTCGTCCTCGCAGTCTCCGCATCGTTTGGCTTTCTGCCCCTGCTCTTTCCACTGGTCACCGCGGGGCGCTACCTGCCCAAGCTTCCCTGGTTGGTACCGACCATCGAGGCCTTCTGCCTCGGCGGCAGCTTCAGCATAGCCTTGCTGTGCCTCGGGAGATACCTCTTCCGCCAGGAGCTTTACGCTTTCTGGCTCGCAGCGTCGTTCTGGGTATCCTCGCTGGTGAACCTGGCCTACTTGGCGGCGACCCAAGGACTTTTCCCTGCGCTGTCGCAAAGCGCGGCGCCGCTCTTCTATCTTTTATATCTCATCCTGCTGGGTCCGTGCCTTTACTTCGTCTTTCCCCACCGGGCGCCTCTAATGAATCACCAGCGGAACTGGCCCATTGCCCTCGCAGGCTCATCGGTCGCCGGCCTGCTCGCTGTAGCCGGAGTCGTGTATCTCGGCGCCGGCCCGTCCGCCGTAACGTTAGTCGACAGGGCCTCTCCCCTGTCGCAAACCCTTCCCTACGCTTATTTCTTCCTTTATGTGGGGGCGGTCGGGGTACATGCGGTGGACTTCAGACAAGAGCCGCAGCCCTTGCGCGGCTATTACCTGGGCTTTCTGATCGCGTCCCTATGGATCTTCCCCGGAGTCATGCGGTCCAGGCAGATATACGACGCGAGCTGGTACGCCGCGCATTTCGTTCGGTCGTTAGCCTATATCGTCATGTATCTCGTACTCATCGCGGAATACCTGGAGCTTTACCGGCAGCAGCGCACAACCCTGAACCGAATGAACATCACGCATCGCCTCAACGCTCTGCTCAGCGGCACGCTGAACCTGGAGGAACTTTCGCAGACCCTGCGCCGCGAGATCCAAAAGCTCGTCCCCTATGACCGCTTGTCGATCAATCTGGTGCAACCGAACAGTGGAGAAGTTCGCGTCTACTCCGAAGAATCCCGCCTTCCCTCCCCGGTTATCCTCGGGACCACGGCGCCCACGGAAGGTACCGCGACGGGATGGGTAATCGAACATCGCAAAGCCGTCCTCTGTGACGATGTCTTCACCGACGAGCGATTCCCGGTCACCTCCGAACGCTATCGCCGCGTTGGAATCCGCTCTTTCCTGGTGCTGCCGCTGATCACGAAGCAAAAAGTGCTGGGGGTGCTCAATCTGGCCAGCCTCACTCCGAAGATGTACGGCCCAAAGGACCTGGAGGTTATCACTCCTTTGGCTGAGATCCTTTCGCTGGCTATCGAGCACACAAACCTATTTGATGAACTGCGGCGGAGGTCGGGCGAGCTTGAGGCTTTGGTCCAAATCAATCGCCGTATCGCCTCGCTCGTGAACCGAGATGAGCTCCTTCCGCTCATCGCGGAGGCCGCGCGAAGGATGCTCGATGTCAACGGCGCCACGTTCCGCCTTTTCGAGCACGGCCTGCTGGTCACGGCCGGCCATTCCGGCCCCGGGGATCTGCCCGTGTCGGCCCGCGTCCTCAGGCCGGGACAGAGCATCACCGGAAAAGTGTTTGTGGAAAATCGCCCGGTTATCATCCGCGACCTGAAGGAGGATCCCACCCTGGTCGAACAGCATCGTGAGGTCCTGCTCGCGGCGGGTTACCGCTCCTTTCTGGGGGTGCCGCTGCGCGTCGGAGACCGGGCGATCGGCACGATCGCGCTTTTCTCCAAGAAAGAAAGGGAATTTCGTCCCGAGGAGGTCAACCTGATCACGGCTTTCGCCGACCAGGCGGCGATCGCGGTGGAAAACGCCAGGCTTTTTGAAGAGCTGGAGAGATCCAACGCGCAGCTCAAAACGGCGAACACTGAACTGGAAACCTTCAGTTACTCCGTCTCTCACGACCTTCGGGCGCCGCTCAGAAGCATCGACGGGTTCAGCCTGGCGCTCCTCGAAGACTACGGGGACAGACTCGATGGTTCGGCTAAAGATTACCTGAATCGACTGCGCGCCGGGAGCCAGCGCATGGGGCAATTGATCGACGATTTGCTGAATCTCTCTCGCGTTTCCAGAGCCCAGATGCGCCGGGAGCCCGTGAACCTGAGCGCCCTGGCGCAGTCGATTGCAGGCGACCTCAAACAGTGGCAACCTGAGCGGCGGGCGGAGTTCGCGATCCAGGATGGACTGACGACCGTCGGGGACGGGCGGCTGCTTCGGGTCGTGTTAGAGAACTTACTTGGAAACGCGTGGAAATTTACGGCGAGTCACGATCGGGCGCGTATCGAGTTCGGCATGACCGCTGAGAACGGCGGGAACGTCTATTACGTGCGCGACGACGGCGCCGGGTTCGACATGGCCTACTCAGACAAGCTGTTCGGCGCCTTCCAGCGCCTCCATTCGCCGGCGGAGTTCAAGGGAACGGGGATCGGGCTCGCTACCGTCCAGCGGATTATCCAGCGCCACGGAGGCCGCATTTGGGCGGAAGGGGCGGTCGAGAAGGGAGCAACATTTTTTTTCACGCTCTAACCCGAAAGGAGGGAAATGATGAGCCAGCCAGTCATTTTGTTGGTCGAGGACAACCCGGATGACGAAGCGTTGACCTTGCGTGCCTTCAAGAAAAACAACATCTCCAATGAGATTGTCGTGGCGCGGGACGGCGCCCAGGCCCTGGATTACCTTTTCGGGACCGGCGCGCATGGGGGGCGCGACTTGAGCCTCATGCCGCAACTCGTTTTGCTGGATTTGAAACTGCCGAAGGTGGACGGGCTCGAGGTTCTGCGGCGGATTCGAAAGGATGAGCGGACGAAAATTCTTCCCGTCGTGATCCTCACTTCCTCCCAAGAGGAGCAAGATGTCGCGAACGGCTACAGCCTCGGCGCTAACAGCTACATCCGCAAGCCTGTCGATTTTATCCAATTCTCTGAGGCCGTAAAGCAGCTTGGCCTTTACTGGCTCGTCCTCAATGCGCCACCGCCCATGGGAAGGACTGCATTATGAGCCGCGTGCAGCAGGCGATCCCGCATGCCGTCCGTCACCCCGCTTCTGCGCCTGCGCGACCAAGGGGGGCGCGAGCGAGGCTGCGGACGTCCGATTACAGACGGTACAGATCATGGCAGCAGCCCATCGGCCGCAGCCGAGAGCGCGCTCCCCGAGGGCGCCAGCCCCGGCAAGTGCCGGAAGGGTGTCGCTGCCACAGAACCCATGGAGGGTAAGGCCAAATGAGAAAATTGAAAGACAATCTGTTGCTCCAGTTTTCCCTCGCCGGCTTCATCGTGATGGCGGCGCTGGCAGTGGTCCTGGCCGTAATCCTATCAAACAAAATTCAATCGGATGCAGTTGACGCGCTGGCTGAAGAAGCTAAGGGCGCCTCTTCACGCCGCCTTCTTCGTGCAATCACCCCAGCGGATCTTGAAGTTCCGATGACCGGAGAGAGATACAACAAGTTCCATGAGTTCGTGCAGCAAAATATCGTTTCGGACCGAACTGCGCGGATAAAACTGTGGGCAAAGGATGGCACGGTAACTTACTCCAACAACCCCGCCGGCGTCGGGGAAAAATTCCAGGACAACGCGAGTTTCTTAAAGGGGCTGCGAGGGCAGAAAGCGATCGAGATCAAGCTGCCCAAAGACGTGGAAAGTGTCCACGAAAGACATCTCGGCACCCTGATAGAGGTCTACACCCCTATCATCTTTCCAGGCACTACTGAGCCGCAAGGCGTCCTCGAGATCTACCAGTATTACCTGCCGACGGCACAACGGATCAATGAGTTGCGTCGCTGGCTCTTTGGCTGGATAGCTGTAGGATTTGTGGTGTTATATGGGTGCTTGGTGTCCATCGTGTGGCGCGGCTGGAGAACAATCGTCAGGCAGCAAGACCAGCTCGAATCCTTCAATGCGCGCCTGGAGAAGCA
>JACPFH010000300.1 GCA_016183075.1 Deltaproteobacteria bacterium
ATCTGTGGATTCCGCTGAAAAACCCTGCGTTTACCCTTCGACACACTCAGGGCGAACGGAGAAAGTCATGAAGTCATTGATGATTTTCCGTTCATGCTGAGCTCGCCTGTCCTGAGCGAAGCCGAAGGGTCGAAGCATGGAAATCAGTTTTTCCGCAAGCTCCTAAAGTGCCTGAGCCAGGAATTCGAAGAGATCCTGGACTTTGATGTGCGAGCCCTCTCCCAGGGCAAAACTTCGCAGGCAAAGGGCGCTCGTGGTGAGAAGAACCTCCGCGCCGGTTTCCCGCGCCTCGCGCAGACGGTCTTCGGCGTTCCACCGGGCGAGTTCGGGGAAGGCCTCCGGCACTCCGCCGCCGCCGCCACAGCACCAAGACCAGCGCCGGTTGCGCCGCATCTCGACCAACTCGACGCCGGGAACCGAGCGCAAGAGATTCCTCGGCGGCTCGTATATCCCGCAGCCCCGCCCCAAGTGGCATGGGTCATGGTAGTCCTGGCAACCGGCGAGAATGTAAGCCGCCCTTCCCGGACAAGTTTCTCCAATTGCTCCACGCCGTGACGGATTTCTACACCTGCCAGCGCTGCTTTCGGATAACCTTTCCAGATCCTGTGGCAGCTCGCGCACGCGGTAACGATCCTTTTGATTCCCGTCTTTCCGACCAGCGCCGAGTTCTCTTCTTCGAGGCGATAGTACTCGCGGCGAAAGCCCAGATCTTTGGCGTATAGACCACAGCAGCTTTCGCTCTCGCCCAAAACCGCAAAGTCCTCGCCCGCCCGCTGCAAAAGCTTGGCCAGGGAGAGAGCCCCCGCCCTCCCGCTCGGCTGGTCGGCGGAGCAGCCGGCAAATAATAGCGTCGAAGCCGCCGTCTGCCCCGGCTTCGGCAGGCCTAATCCCTCGGCCCATCGGCCGCGCTCGGTTCGCGGTTGGGGCCAGGGGTTGTTGTGATGCTGCAATCCCTCAAGAATGGACCGGTGCGCCTCCAGCGGTCCTTCTTTCTCGGTGATCTCTTCACGCATGGCGACGCCGATGTCCCAGGGGCCGTAGCCGTCGTTACGCACGCCGCAGATCTCCTGGCACATGAGGCAGGTCGTGCAGGTGTAGATAACCTCCTTGAGTTCAGGGGTGATCTTGTCCAGGCCGTGAAAGACGCGCTGGGACATGAGCCAGCGTGACTTGGGCGTGAAGCGCTGGAAGCGATAGAACTCGTAAGGTGGACATTTGCTCTTAAACCCCGGCTCGTCCTCCATCGGATTGACCGGTCCGTGACCGTAGCAGGAACCGCACAGCACGCAGCCCGCGCCGCGCTCGGCCAGGTCCTTGGCGTAAAGCCATTTTTTCACCCGCTCGAGCCCGAGCGATCGTGGATTTCCTTTCGTTCCTTCTGCCGGCATCTTTCTCATCCTTGAGCCAGCGCGCCCGGGTTGAGAATGTTGTTGGGATCGATCAGATACTTGATCTCTTTGATCAAATCATACAGATTTCCCAGACGCTCAAAGGGAAACGGGCCTTTGGTCGCCAGCGTGGGCGCGGTCCAGATCACACCTTTTTTATTGCAGAACTCATGCACTTTGCCCATCCATCGGCGCAGCTTGGCCACGTCCTGCTCGTCGTAAGGATTGTAAAAAACGAAGTACTCTTCTTTAATCGCCAAATCCCGGGTCACGTAGCTGTCATGCTGCGGGGAATGCTCGGCATCCCACAAGCCACATTCCCGCTTCGCCGCCTCGTCCAGGTCGTACATCTCTTTCAAAAAAGTGAGGGGATACATCTTCGAGGTTACGGCGAACATTCCGGTATGGCGCACAACCGTGCTGCACCAGCCGTCCGGTCCCATGATGTGATAATCGGGCCAGCCATGGAGCCCGCGCCTCTGCGCCTCGGCTCCCATTGCCTTGTCGGCGATCTCCGCGACCTCGATCCCGCCCCGCTCCTCATAGATCGTTTTCATCCGCCTTTCCTTGTAAGCGAGCTCTTCCGAGTCACGCGCAAACAGGACCGTCTTCAAAAAGAACCAGCCGTCCGCGGGGATCTTCGCCTCGTCGTAGAGCCCTTCTTCCATGGGCCAGTGGTATTGCCAGCGGTCGGTAAAGTGAATATCGAAGACCACCTCGCCCTTGACCAGCCGCAGCAGCGCCTCTTGCACCTGCTCGAGCTGATCGCGCCGGAACGAATAGCAGTAATCGTGAAGCCACTCCCGCCTGCCCTCGATCGCCCTCAGGCAGACCTTGCTGATGATGCCCAAGGAGCCCGCCGCGAGCGTGAACAGGCCCAGAAGATCAGGGAGATGAATCCATTTCTGAAAGGGCCCGAACTCCGTCCCATCATTGGCCAGAGCGCCGAGCCTGACCACCCTGCCGTCGGGAAGAACAACCTCGAGCCCGATGACGAGGTCGGCGATGTAGCCGTAACGGGTCATGCCGTAGCCCACACCGCCTTTGTTCACCATGGCCCCGATGATAACCGCAGGGCCGTAACTTCCGTAATTGGGCAACATCAAGCCGTGCTCCCGGAGCGCGTAGTGAATGCTGTAAACGCTCGCTCCACCTTCGGCGATGACGTATTGAAGCGCAGGGTTGACCGCCAGCACTTTGTCCATCCCGAGCATGTCGAGGAGTATGCCCCCTTTGAGCGGCGAGCTGATCCCCATGCCCACGCCGCCCTTGGCCACGACCGGGATTCTGTGCTCGTTGGCGAAGCGCAAGATCTCGCACAGGGGATGGCGCCCGTCGTCGCCCGACTCGACCCGGACCACGACGTCGGGGAGAGAGCGGAAAGCGCCGTAGGCAAGCGTGTGCTGATAGTTGATTCTGTCAACCGGATTGGCGGAGACAAAGCGCGGCCCGACGATTTCCTTAAGCGCTGCCACGATCTCTTCGAGGGAAAGCATGATTGCGAATTTGGTCAATGGAGAAACACGTTAACCGTCAAACGTCAACCGTCAACCGGGGGGAGGAGGAGGCCCATTGACGAATAACGATTGACGATTGACGAAGTCTCCGGAACGATTGACGATTGACCATTAACCATTGACGAGTTTCAAATCTGCAGATGGCTTCCGGCGGTAACCAGGAGGTGGCTTCCGGTTAACAAGTCGGCATCGTCGCTGGCGAGAAAAGCGATAGTGCCGGCCACATCTTCAGGATAGATGTGCTTTCTGAGCGGTCTCGATCTCAGCACCCTTTCCTTAAACTCCTCGGACATGATCGCCGAGGCGTCG
>JACPFH010000313.1:0-4177 GCA_016183075.1 Deltaproteobacteria bacterium
AGGCCTTGTCCGCGACCGAGGGGGCGACCGAAGGGAGCGCGAGCGAGGCTGCGGACGTCCGATTACAGACGGTACGACTCATGGCACAAACCCATCGGCCGCAGCCGACAGCGCGTTCCCTGAGGGAGCCTAACGACGGGGACAGGCACGCAAGCGAGCCAGTCCCCGGGGCGCTCAGGATCGCACGGAAGGCCTGAGGGGCGCGCTGCCTTTCGAACGGGCTTACAGCAGTATCAGGAAAAGCAGATACAGAACCGCCGCCAAAATGAAGCCCGTCCAGAGCGCTCCGGAAACGGAATCCAGAGGCTTCTTGGTCGCGCCTTGAGTTCCCGCAAGGCAGTTCCATTCCACGGCGGCGATGATCACCAACGCGATGATCCAGAGCCACGCGCGCGCTGCCGCGCCGCTCTGCCCCACAAGCGACGGATAGTGGCTCGCAGCGCCCATGTAGAAAAGCATCGGAATGGAGAACACGGTATTGGTCCTCGATGTCAAGGCAGCCCTGCGCGCCGCCCCCGCCGCCGCGGGTAAAGCCTGCCCTCCCTGGGCTACTTGAGTGGCCGAGGCAATGACGATTTTCTGCTTCGGCCAAATGACGAGCCACACGTTCAAAAACATAATCGTGCCCAGCAGGCCGCCCATCGTTATCGCCGCGCCATAGGAAGAGGTATAGAAGACGCCCCCTCCCATCTCGATCCATCTATGGAGATAGATCAAAATCCCGGCCAGGAAAGTGAACATCGCTCCCCAACGGAACCACCACAGGGCCCGCGGCACCAGCTTCTGGATGGCGCCGCTCCGTACCGCAGCGTCCGTCTCGGCGAAAAAAGGTGTTTGAACAAAATTGAAATAGTAAAGAAGGCCTATCCAGGTGATGCCAGCGAGAAAATGAATCCACCGTAAGAAAAATAGATACACCTCCATGTTTTTCCCCTCCTTTTTCTAGCGCCCCTCCGAGCTGAACGGATCTGGATGCTGAGCCTGTTCTTACATAGGGAGCCTTGTTATTGTCAAGGGAAAAAAGCCCGCCGAAAGCGCCTTGACCTGGCCTCTGATCTATGCCATGTTCCCTGATATCTTGCGCTGAGCGATGGAGCCTGTTCTGTTAGAGCAAAACAAAAAGAAATCCCTGCACCCTTCCCTTTTGACCGAAATCGCGAGGAAACGGGCTTTCCTCAAGGGCACAATCGATCCGTTCCGTTGCGTAGCTAAAGAGCTGGAGTTGGTGGAGCGAAATCTGGCGCGCTCGATTCGCTGCGCCGAACAGGTCCTCACCGACATCTCCGCCCACCTGATTTTGGGCGGGGGAAAAAGAGTCCGGCCGATGGTGACTTTGCTCGCTTTTAAAGTTGTTGGGGGGAAGAAAACTGAAGACATCGTAGACATCGCCACGGCCATCGAGCTGATCCATACGGCCACTTTGCTCCACGACGATATCCTGGACGGCGCGGACTGCCGGCGCGGAAAAGAGTCCGACTACAAGAAGTTCGGTCTCAAGGCGACCTTGGTCGCGGGCGACTTTCTGTTCATCAAGGCCTTCGAGTTCGCCGGGAAATTCGACGCGACGGTGGTCCAGTGGACCGCGGATGCCTGCACCCGCCTCACCGAGGGGGAAATTCTCCAGGGGTTCTTCAATCGCAAATTGGAGGTGACCCTTGAGGATTATTTGGAAATCGTCAGACGCAAGACCGCCTCCCTTTTTCAAACCGGCGCCAAGGTGGGCGCTTATCTGGCCGGGGCCGGTCCTTCGTTCGTAGAGGAGATGGGGAGGTACGGATCGAATCTCGGCATCGCCTTCCAGATCATCGATGATGTGCTGGATGTCGTCGGGCACAAAGAGCTTTTGGGCAAACCCGTCGGTATGGATCTTCGCGACGGCAATCCCTCTTTGCCCATCATTCTCGCGATTCGCGAAGGTCAGCGGGCCGTAGCGGAAGCTTTCCAAAGCGATAGCCTGACGGAGGAGATGATACGGACGGCGGTCGACGCCATTGGCCGCGGGCCTGCGATCGCCAAGGCGAAAACCTTCTCGAGGAGCTACGCGGAGATGGCCTTCAAACCGGTTCAGAAGCTCCCCCCATCGCCCTACCGCAACGGGCTCAAGACGCTGGTTCAACTTATCGTCGAAAGAGACTTTTAGCCCCGGCTCTTTTCCAGCCGTTTCATCCCTCGTGGCTGATCAGCTCCCGCCCCACCATCGGGGCGAAAAATTTGTCCAAGCTCTATTTGACCGCATTGCCCGGCGCTATGATCTGCTCAATCGGGTGATCAGCTTCCATCTCGACACGCGCTGGCGGGAAAAAGCAGTACGCGCGGCCATCCGGACGAGCGACCGGCTGATCCTGGATGTCGGGACCGGGACGGGAGATCTTGCCCTCACCGCGGCGCCAACGGCAAATAAACCGGGGGGAACGATTATCGGCTTGGATCTTTCCCTTCAAATGCTGCGGCGCGCCCGGGAAAAAAGCCGCCGCCGCTCGGCCCATGCCACTCGATTCGTTTTGGGAAGCGCGCTGGCGGTTCCGTTCAAGGACGAAAGATTCGATGTCGTCATGACCGCGTTTGCTCTGCGCAACATCCCGGATTTACCGCTCTTTTTCCGCCAAGCCAACCGGGCGCTGCGGGCCGGCGGAAGGCTGGTCACGTTGGACATGTTCCCGCCGCCGGATTCGATCTTTGCGCGGCTCTATGCGTTGTATTTTTACCGTCTGGTCCCGTGGATCGGGGCGGGAATCGCGCGCGAGCGCGGCGCTTACCAGTACCTGTCGGACTCCGTAAGAACTTTTGCCACTCCCGAAGCGATCGCCGAGCTTATCCGCAGCGCTGGTTTTCGAAGCGTCGCGGTTCAAAAATTCTTCTGCGGCGCCGTTTGTCTGCATACGGCCGAAAAACCGGAGCCGCTCCAGCCTCCCGGATGACCATGCAAACCTTTCCCGCGAGCTTTGCGCTTTTCCTGTACCAGATCGGCCTCGGCGGCCTGTTCGCTCTTGCGGCTGTCCCTTTCCACGAGCTGGAACGCGGCTTTTACAAATCCACCGCTGGAGTCCTTTTCGTCGCGGCCCTGTTGAGCTTCGTCGGCAAGCTCAATCTCTACGGGACACCCTGGCCGGGAGACATTACGCTGCCCGCGAGCGCCGATATCATCGTTCATCTCTTGTTCGTACTTGCGTTCGGCCTCTATATCGTTTCCCTATGGGGAGAACGGCCCCGCTTCCGCGCGCGCAGCTTCGCCTTTTCCGTGCTGCTTGGCACGGCCGGCTTGGCGCTCAGCTCCCACGCCTTTCGCCAGGCGCCTTTGTGGTCCTTTGAAACCCTTCTTTATCCTGTGAGTTTTCTGCTGTCCGCTCTTCTCTTGGGAGGGGTGACCGTGGGCATGTTGATCGGCCATTGGTACCTGATCGATACCGTACAGAGCATCGATCCCTTTGTGCGCATCTTTAAGTTCTTCGTGTACTCTCTGATCACACAGGCTGCTTACCTGATGTTTCTGGCGCTAGCGTTGTACCTCCTGGGCAGCGCGGGAACCCTGTCGGGTCTCGAACGGCTTTGGGAGATGCACTTTTTTCTGCTCTCCGCCCGCGTCATGATCGCCCACGTCGGCCCTCTCCTGCTGTCCTACATGATCTGGCGGACACTTCAGATCCCACACACCATGGCTGCAACGGGACTATTCTATGTTGCTTTGCTGGGAGTTTTTGTCGGCGAGATCTTGGGAAGGCAGATCATGGCTTTGACCTCCATCCCCTTTTAGCCGGGCCCAATCACTTGCGCTCGGAGTCGGGATTTCCAACGTTTCCGGGCTGCTCCGAATAGGTCTTAATCTTTGTCACCCTCAGCCCCTTCGAGGTCCAGCCCAGGTCGTACCCCACCTCTTGCCCCTCCCTGAGGTCGCCCGGTTTCTTGGCTTCGCCCAATAACTCAACTAATTGAAACGAAAACGGCACCTCTCTCCCGCTTTCCGTGCGCACCAACCCCATGTTGTTGGTCGGAAAAAGCTTGCTGATAATACCGTGATAAAAAAGGTCAGGAAGGCTCATCACCCTCAGGAGGATTTGAACCCCAGCGGGTGCTTTTGCCCTGCAATGCGGCCCTGGAGTTCCATAAGCCCATCGAGGACGGCCTCGGGCCGAGGCGGGCATCCGGGCACGTAGACGTCCACCGGAATGATGCGATCAAT
>JACPFH010000313.1:4198-6878 GCA_016183075.1 Deltaproteobacteria bacterium
GTCGCGTAGTTATCATAGAAACCGCCGCTGGATGCGCACGCCCCAAAAGCCATTACCCACTTGGGCTCCGTCATCTGTTCGTAAACTCTCTTGAGGACAGGGGCGAGCTTGTGGTTGACGGTCCCGATCACCATCAGGAGATCGGCCTGTCTAGGGCTAAAGCGCGGCAAAAGAGCGCCAAATCGATCGATGTCATAGGGAGACATGGAAAGGGACATGTATTCCATCGCGCAGCAAGCCGTCGCAAACGGATAAGGAAAAATTGAGTATTTGCGCGCCCACCCGACAGCCTTGTCCAGCCGCGTTAGAACCACCACTTCGGCCAGGAGCCGGTCCGTGCCAAACCGTGGATCGGTTTTGATTTTGTCCACATCCATAGCTGCAAGAATAATCCACAGACGCAAAAAATCAAGCGCAGGCAGCCCACCTGCTCTTGACAAACTCGCCGCGGCCATTTTACGCTGGCCATAATAAGGGAATGGTTGCGGAAACCGATGGTTCCGTAGAGCCGTTTCGGGGTGCAACCTATGGCAACAAAAAAGATTCTTGTCGTCGAGGATAACGAAGATACGCGCGAGATTCTTCTTTACAGAATTAAAAGCATGGGCAACTACGAGGTTCTGCTCGCAACTGACGGCAAGGAGGCTTTGGAAATCGCAACTCGTTCCAAGCCCGACCTGATTATCATGGACCTCAAAATGCCCGTGTTGGACGGCTGGGAAGCAACCAAAAAATTGCGCCAAACCGACTGGGGAAAAGATTTGCCTATCATTGCCCTCACCGCTCAAGCCATGGAAAAGGACGAGGAGAAAGCCCTAAACGCGGGCTGCACCGATTATATTGCAAAGCCTGTCATGGATTATAGGATCCTGCAGAGAAAGATCGAAAAATTTTTAAAGCAATAAGATACTTACGATGGATTAGAGTTTGATCACGTTGGCCGCCTGAAGCCCCTTATCGCTCTGCGTGATATCGAACTGCACCATCTGCCCTTCGTTCAAACTCTTAAACCCATCCCCTTGAATCGCCGAGTAATGAACGAACACATCGCCGCCGCCGTCCGCTTCGATGAAGCCGTAGCCTTTGGCGTTGTTGAACCATTTTACCCTTCCCGTCGGCATGATTGATCCCCCTCCCTGCCTTAGCGCGCGACATTAGTTAAAAGCCCGGACCATTGTCAAGAAAAAAAATGACTAATACAAACGTTTTTGCCAATGTTACATGGGTCTCTGCGCACGCGCGATCACGGGTTCCGAAGGGGGCGTGGCTGGAGGCCGCGGATGTGCTTGTCCGCGACCGAGGGGAGCGCGAGCGAAGCTGTGGACGTCCGATCACGGACGGTGCGACTCATGGCAAGAACCCATCGGCCGCAGCTGAGAGCGCGCTTACCGAGGGAGCTTAGTCCATCGGCCGCGGCCGGAAGGCTCGTCCCCGGGAGGGTAAACCCAAATGAGTCGTTAGTATTAGGAAGGGAGAAGAAAACATGAACATCCCCAAAAACCGCCAGGTTGCGGTGGTTGGGAGTTCCGATGTCGATTACGGGTCCGCGGCCCTAGCAACCGAAGTCGGCAGAACGGTTGCGGCGGTGGGAGCGGTGCTGATTTGCGGCGGCTTGGGTGGAACCATGGAAGCAGCCGCTCGCGGCGCCAAGGAACGAGGTGGTATCACTGTAGGAATCGTGCCGAGTTACCAGAAGGATACGGCCAATCCCTACATCGACATTATTATTCCAAGCGGGCTCGGGCACGCGCGCAACGCATTGGTCGCCGCATCAGGTGATCTGGTTGTCGCTCTGCCCGGTTCGCATGGAACACGCTCTGAGGTCTCTCTTGCCCTCAAGATGGGCAGGCCGGTAATCGGCGTTACCGCATGGAGCGACATCCCGCAAGTAAAGGTCGTAAACTCCGCGCAAGAGCTTGAAAGGGAACTTTGCCTAGTTTTTAGGCATCCGATAACTATTTGAAAATATTTACTTTTTTAAGTTAATGGCTAGTAATTAACAGAATACAGTTTTACATTGACATGTAGCGGTTTTTTATGTAAATTTTATGGTACCCGTTTCGGCTGCTAAATCAACGGCTTTATCGGGTAAAGTCGAAAATGGCTATATATACCTCTATAAGCAAGAGAGATGCCGGAAAAGTCGCCGAAGAGTTTGGTCTGGGCGATCTGATTTCCTACTCGGGAATTCGCAACGGATCGGTCAACACTCACTACCTTTTGGAGACGAAGAGGGGCCGTTTCTTCATAAAAGTCGATGAAGTAAAAAGCGAGCTCGAAGTTAAGCAAGAGCTCGAGCTCTTGCTGTTTCTCAAGCGCCAAGGTTTCCCGTGTCCCCAGCCCCTTAAAAGCAAAAACGGCAAGTTCTACCACGATTTCCACGGCAAATGCCTATCCTTAAGCCGGTATGTTGATGGGGTTGAGCTGCCCCTGGAAAAGCTCGCCCCCACGCATCTCGGGGTACTGGGCCATGCCCTGGCCAATCTCCACTTGATCGGCAGGGGTTATAAGAAAGGCATCGACAACCGCTTCGGCTTTGTCAAGATCGTGGCGATCTACCGGGAGGCGAGAAAGCATCTGCCCTCCCACCTGAAGAATATTGTCAGGGTTTTAGACGACGAGATCTCGTATTTGGAAAACTACCTCGACAACAACCTGCCGAAAGGGATCATCCACGGCG
>JACPFH010000053.1 GCA_016183075.1 Deltaproteobacteria bacterium
AGATCTCAAGGTTTCCGACGCAGGCGTTCAAGGCATCCTGGACTTCTTAGCGTCGACCGTTCGACCGGAGGCGGCAAAGGCTTCGCCCAAAGACTTTTACGACACCACGATCCTGGATAAGCTTGGGAACTAAAGGCCCCTTGCCAGCTCAGCTTGCCCCCTTCCTCCAGAATCTTGAGCCCGGGGTCACGGTTTCTGTTTCCGGAAAATACGAAAGACCGAATGCTTTTTTCTTAAACTTGTGAGCGAAAGCAACCTCCCTCTTTTTCTCCCGGCTGAGAGATTTTAATTGAAACTGATGTAAGTTCAGGACGTTACCTTTTCACCCGCTTGAATGGCATAAGAATTGCCCTCTTACAATAAGATCACCAGTATCCCACGTCTCGCCTGAATCGATTGGAGCGCTTGCAGAACGGATCCGGCCAATACCGGGAGGTTATCTCATGAAGATTCTAGCAATAGGGGTTGATCTCATATTAGGTCTCATGCTTTTCTTGCCCCCTTCTCTTGCGGCTCAAGACAAAAAGCTGTCTTCCCTCACGGTCGGCTACCCGGCAACCAGCGCACTTTTTACGCCCCTTTGGGTAGCCGTAGATCAAGGCATCTTCGCCAAATACGGATTGGACGTCAAAGTGACGTACATCCGGGGAAACAGGGTCATGATGTCCGCGCTCATCGCCGGCGAAATTCAGCTCTATCAGGGAGCGCCGGAGACTTTACTTTACTACACATCCGGCGGCGGCGACGGGGTCTTCATCGCATCTCAGTACAACTATGTCGGGAATTACGTACTGATGACCGACCCCGGCATTACCCGAGTCGCGGACCTGCGCGGCAAAAGAATCGTCGCGGGTATGGCCACTCCTACGTACCGTTACATGGTCAAGATATTGGAGCAGGCCGGTGTACGAAAGGAAGAGGTGACGTTTGTTGATTTTGGCACGTCCGGTCAGGCCGAACGCATCACCGCGGTTCTGAAAAAACAGGCTTCTGCGACCGTCCTGAGTCCGCCCAATACCTATGCGGCGGAGAAACAAGGGTTGAGGAGGCTCCTGGCGCTCAGGGATGTCAAGATTAAAGAGCTGATCGCGGTCACCGGGGTAAGGAAAACGTTCCTCCGGGAGAACAAGGAAGCTGCCGAGTCGTTCCTGCGAGGCTACCTGGAAGGATTAGCCGTTGTCCGCTCTCAGCCGCATATCTCCATGAACGTCATCGGAAAGTACACCCGCCAGCAGGATAAAGAGGTTCTGCGCAAAGTTTATGAGGAGCTGGTTCCCGACCTTCCCCGAATCCCTTACGTCGAGGAGGAATCCGTGCGCGCGACCGTACAAGGAGTACAGAGTTTGGACCGGGGCATCAACCTCGACCCGAGGACCCTGTATGACAACAGCCTCTTGCAGGGGCTGGAGAACGGTGGGTTTCTGAATAAGATAGGTGCGCGGTGACCGGGGCTGGCCTCCAAAATTCGCGCGTACCCAACGAGCTGTGGCTAGAAATACGAAACCAAGTGGCGGGAAAAGAGCGAGGACGGGGGAAACACGGCCTACTTTCAATGGATGAAGAGTGAAGGCTTGCCTCTTGTGGAAGGTCTTGGGTTAGAAGACATCCGCCAGGTACAGCTCGCTCCTTGGCGGCGAACGGGTGGGAAGGGAGCCTTTATCCACCTGTATGGGATGGAGGGGTTTACGGGCATGTATGTAGGGGAAATTCCATCGGGTGGGGCGTTGGAGCCGGAGAAGCATGTGTACGAAGAGGTCATCTTCATCTTCGAGGGAAACGGGGCCACCGAGGTTTGGCAGGAGGGTCAAAAAAAGCAGATGTTCGAGTGGGGGAAATGGAGTCTGTTTTCGCCACCGCTGAATAGCTGGCACCGGCTCATCAACGGGGGACGGGAACCGGTCAAATTTCTCGCGGTCAGTAACGCTCCGCTGATTATGGACCTCTACCGGAACGCGGATTTTGTGTTCAACTGTCCGTATACTTTTGCTGAACGCTACGGCGGGGAGGAAACCTATTTCAACGTCACCAACAAGAGGTACAGGAAGGGACTGATGGCCCTGTGGGAAACCAACTTCATCTCCGACATCGGCTCCGCGGATTTAGAGACCGCAGAGGAAAAAGGGGCTGCGGTCTTGATTACCCAGTTTGAAATTGCCGCCAACTGCCTGATCGGGCATATCTCGCAGTGGCCGGCAGGACGCTATCATAAGGCCCATTACCATGGGCCGGGGGCGACCCTGATCGGTTTGCAATCGAAGGGGTATGTCCTCCTTTGGCCCAAGGACCTTGGGCTGCGACCCTACCAGAACGGACATGGCGACAAGGTGGTGGAGCTCCGTTGGGGAGAGGGAGGGATCTATTGTCCTCCCGGAGGTTGGTTCCACCAGCACTTCAATACCGGCAACAGCGCCGCGCGGCACCTGGCAATCCGCTTCGGCGGTCGGATCCATCCTACCGGTTTCTCCATTGCAGCCAAGCGCCATGACGACGGGGTGCTCGTCCCGATAAAGAAGGGCGGGACGTTGATCGATTATGAGGACGAGGACCCGGAAATCCGCCGCCGCTTTGAGGCTACCTTGAGGAGGGAAGGCGTGGCCAGCTCGATGCCCGAGGTTGCCTATACCTGAACTCAACACCGTTCGAAGTGGAGGAAAAAACTTTTCTGAGAACATTTATGAAATCGCCGTCTACAGGCATGGTGACTATCCTTAATAACGCCGAGGTGGCGAGCCTCCTGGATATGCGGAGCTGTCTGGACGCGATGGAAGACGCGTATCAACAGCTTGGCTCCAACAAGGCAATCAACAGACCGCGCTCTCACACTTACTTTCCTGCCGAGTCCAAGACCCGCCCGGGATTCAACTACCGCTTCAAGTCGCAGGAAGGAGGGATCGAGAAATTCCGCGTCTGGGCGCTTCGGGTCACCTCCGATATGGCAGGATTTGCAACGCTGGCGGGCGGAGTCCGGCGCCGCAAACTCATTCCAGCAGCGGCCGGGGAACGGTATGTCGGGTTGGTCATCCTGTTCGACATGGAGACCACCGAGCCTCTCGCCATCATCCAGGATAGCTTCATCCAAAAGATGCGCGTGGGCGCCACAAGCGGAATCGGGCTCAAGTATCTGAGCAGAGAGAACTCCGAGGTACTCGGGCTCTTCGGTTCCGGGTGGCAAGCGGAGGCTCATCTGGAAGCGATTTGCCTATTGAGGAAACTGAGAGAGGTTAGGGTTTACAGCCCAACCGCGGAGCACCGAAGGAGATTCGCCGAGGTCATGACGCCCAAAGTGGATGTCGAGATACGGGCGGTAGACCGGCCCGATCAGGCGGTCAAGGGAGCCGACATCATCATGGCGGCGACCGCAACCGTGGATCCGGTCTTCGACGGTAAATTGGTTGAGCCGGGAATGCACGTGGGCTGCATCGTCGCCAGCGACAAGACGCAGAAGCGGAGGGAGCTCGATGACGAGGCCATCGCGAGATGCGATCTCGTCGTTGTGACCTCCAGGGAACAGGCGAAGTATGACGAGCAACCCGACATCTACGGCGCAGTGGAAAAGGGCATTCTGACCTGGGAGCGGATTTACGAGTTGAGCGAACTCGTCGTCGGAGAAGCTCCGCGGCGGAGCCATCCAGAGCAGGTGACGCTGTTCAACAATAACGTCGGCATGGGAATTCAGTTTGCCGCACTCGGAGCGAAAGTTTTGGGCCTGGCGGAGAAGGCGGGACTAGGTAGGAAGATCCCGACCGAGTGGTTCCTGGAGGAGACCTCGCCCTGAATGATTCGCCTTGACCCTTTCGGGAGACATAATGGCTTATCAGGGTCTTAGGGATTGGTTGGAGCAGGTGGAGCTTTTCGGAGAGCTCCAGAATGTTGAAGGAGCGGATTGGGACCTGGAAATCGGGGCCATTGCGGACATGGCCCGTAAGGAGTCGAAAACAGCGCCTTGCATCCTCTTCGATTCCATCAAGGGATATCCCAAAGGATACCGCCTGGCTGTGGGTCTTCTAAACTCTATCAAGCGAGTTGCTCTTACTTCGGGGATGCCGGTAGATCTCTCGACTATGGAATTCGTGCGTGTCTGGCGGCAAAGAATTAAAGATTTGAAGCCGATCCCGCCTGAGGAAGTCACAGACAGCCCGCTGTTCGAAAATGTGTGGGAGGAGAAGGACGTCGACATACTGCGTTTTCCCATACCCCGCTACAACGTCGGGGATGGAGGCCGTTATATCGGCACAGGGCACATCACGATCACCAGAGATCCCGAAGACGGTTGGGTCAACGTCGGAACCTATCGCGTCATGGTCCATGACAGCCAGACGCTCGGCCTCTATATGTCTCCGGGCAAACACGGCCGCATCCAGATGGAGAAGTCATTCGCTAAAAACCGTCCTTTTCCGGTGGCCGTCTCTCTTGGGAATGACCCTTTGCTTTTCATGGCCTCGGCCTTTGAAGTTCCTTACGGCGTGTCTGAATACGACTTTGCAGGGGGTCTCAAAGGGGAACCGGTAAAGATCCTCAAGCTAGGGCAATCCCGGCTCCCCGTGCCGGCCTCGGCAGAGATAGTAATCGAGGGTGAGTGTCACCCCGCGGAGCGGAAACCAGAGGGGCCTCTCGGAGAATGGACAGGATACTATGCGAGTGGAGTGCGGGATGAACCGGTAATTCACATCCGCAGGGTGTTTTTCCGTAACGACCCAATCATGACCGGAGCTCCACCAAGCCGACCGCCAGCGGAGGCTTCTTTTTATAAATGTTTTTGGCGCTCCGCGATGATTTGGGATCAATTAGAGCGTGCAGGAGTACCCGATGTGGTTGGTGTCTGGTGCCCTCCGGAGGGCAATACCCGGCTGCTCACCGTGGTGGCGATTCGGCAGCGCTACCCGGGTCATGCCCGTCAAGCGGGAGTGATCGCTTCCCAGTGCCATGCCGCCGCCTACCTTGGCCGCTTTACGATCGTTGTCGATGAGGATATAGACCCCGCGGACATGAAAGATGTCCTCTGGGCCTTGACCACCCGTTGCGATCCCGCCCAGGATATCGAGATTTTGCGGCGCTGCTGGAGCGGTCCGTTGGACCCAATTATCCCAAGGGAAAAAAGGGGATTTAACTCACGGGCGATCATCGATGCCTGTCGCCCCTATGAGTGGTTGAAAGATTTTCCTGCCGCGGTGAAAGTCCCCGACGATTTGGCCCGCAAAGTCAAGGAAAAGTGGGGCAAGGCCATCTTAGGATAGGAGACCGCGGCGGGTTTTTGCCCGAGGCGAGAAAGAAGCCGAAGCGTTAGCTGTCGCTCCAAATGCCTGGGCGCCCATTCTACTTGTAGTAGATTTCCTTCAGTTTCCCTATCAGAGCCGCATCCAGTTTGAAAAAGTCATTGATGATTTTTTCCGCTTCTTCGCCGCCCAGCGGATCCACCTCAAGCGAAGCCTTTTTCATTTCGGCCAGGAAGTCCCCGTCCCTTATGGTATCCATCATTGCCTTGCGCAGCATAGCCACCAGCTCTTTGGGCGTGCCCGGCGGCATCATATACATCGACGAAATCGCGCTATCGTCATGAACGCCAACCTCGATTAACTTGCGCGCCTCTTCGGTCTTTGCAAGGTTGATCGCGAGCGGGACGTTGGGAAAATCCGGGGCCGGCTTCGGCGTTATCTGGAGCACCGGGATCACCTCGCCTGCGTCCAAGGACTTCCGCCAAACGGCCCTCGGCCCGAAACAGGACCCTGCAATCTCGCCCGACTCCGTTGCCAGCCTGATGTCGGCCATTCCTTTGTAGCCGGAGACCAGTTGAATGGGCAGGCCCAGCGCCGCCCGCACGACCTTGATTACGTTGTCGGTCGAAACGCCCAGACCGATTCCGCCCAATTTGACGGGTGTCTTAGAGCCAAACCATTTCTCTATGTCCGGAATTCCGCTAGCCCTGCTGAGAACGCAGACGTACTGAAATCTCACCGGCGTCCCAATGTACTCGAACTTGCGGGCGTCGAACTCGATTCCCTTTTGCCCTAAAACCCTTCCCCTCAGGACGGGACCGCTGAAGTTACCGATCGTAAGGCCGTCAGCCTTGCTTACCTTATAAAGGTAGTTGGCAGCAATCAGGCTTCCGCCGCCCGGCATGTTGTCAACCACAATGCTCGGATTTCCCGGAATGTATTTTCCCATGTGCCTCGATAAGCCACGCGAGTACGCATCAAAGGCGCCTCCAGGAGAAAGACCGACGATGACGCGGATCATTTTGCCCTTATAATACAGCTCTTGCGTAGCCCCATGTCCGGTTGCGGCGAAGAACAAAAGCCCGACACTTCCTGTTATGAGCCAGCAGATAATCCTGCGCATGGTTGTCTCCTTCCCGTGTCGTAATACTGGCTTCAACAAAGAGTCTATTGAGTATGCTGCGATCTGTCTCAGGACACAGCGCTTTTACCACCCAGTTGGTAAAAGTCAAGAACAAATTCAATCGTGATGATGTATAGGGGATTCTGGGGCGAACAAAACGGGGAAGATATGATCGGGTTTCTAGAAAATAAGAAACTGAGGGGGAGTTGTTCCTGAATTCGTGAATGGGTATCGCGCTTGGCTTTTTATCTACCCTCCCATTACGGCGGGAACTGACCCGTTTTTCACAGTTTACGCGCCCACAGCCGCGCGGGCGTTCAAACGGCACAAAAATTGCCGCAACCGCGAGTCTATTCAAGAGAAAACAGGAGGATACCGATGAAAAAGATCGTTCCCGAGCTTGTGGAGACCACGCGGAAGCACCTGGCCGAGCGTTGGGCGTCCAAAGAGATGGGCGCCGGCCGCATTGACCTCGTGCATTACGAGCAAAAGAGCTTCGAGGCTACGGTTAAGTCCGGAGACAAGGACTTAAAGTTTTGGATCGATGAACCCGCCGAAAGGGGGGGAGTGTGCCGCGGGCCCCATCCCCTTGGTTATTTTCTGGCGGGAGTCGCCGGCTGACTGGCGACGCAGTACGCCAGTTTGGCGATCATCCGCGCGCTGCCCATCGAAGATCTGAAGGTCACGGCAAGGATTCATCTGGTTCGAAATCTGCCGAGTTATGTTAGAGACCTGGTCTTTGATGTCCGTCTTCAAGGGAAGGTCACGGAGACGGAGATCGAAACCTTGGCCCGAGATGCGAGCAAGCATTGCTTCTTCGAGAACACCCTGGCCAAGACCATGACGATTGTGACCGAAGTGAAGCTCAACGGTGAAAAGCTTCTCACGCTCAATCGAAATCCTGAGGAAGAATCGACCGTGTCCAGCAAGGTCGCAGGATCCTTGCCCCCTTCCTAGAGCGCGCTCGTAGGTAAAGGGGCGTCTCAGAGAACTCTCGCTCATGCCCACCCCCCATGAGGGTAGAGAGGTGCGCCTCACGGGATGGGACAAAAATCATTCGCTGTGAACTGAAAAGGGGTTTTGCGTTGGCGATGTCCCGGTATATAATTCGGTCCGGGCAGCCCGACCCAAACCGATGTGTGGTAATTGGTTCTAGTGCGGGAACGGAGGCGAGAATGGTAACCTATATCATGTTAAAACCAACGGCGGGTGGAAGTACCTTGAGCGCGTCTTTGGCGCCAGGCCTGGATACGCTGCACGGTAAAACGGTCGGCGTGCTAAGCAACCAGAAGGTAAACGCCGATGAGGTGCTTGAGGCCCTCGTCGCGGCAATCCGGCAAAGATATAAGGTTGCTCGGGTTATCAAGCGCACGAAGCAAATCCAGTCGCAGCCTGCGCCATCCGATGTTATGAATGACCTCGTCAATTCGTGCGACGCGGTGATCCATGGCGTCGGCGATTGAGGGTCATGCTCGTCGTGGTGTAG
>JACPFH010000336.1 GCA_016183075.1 Deltaproteobacteria bacterium
AGCTTGACGCGGCAGTCAAGAATCCCCGGATCAAGGTGAGCGGCTGCTTCAATTCCTGCGGACAACACCACATCGCGGACATCGGTTTCTATGGAATCAACCGCAACGTGAATGGATACCAAGTACCGCACTTTCAGGTCCTGTTGGGCGGAAAGTTGAAGGATAATGCCGGAGAGTATGGAGTAGCCGTGGCTGCCATACCTTCGAAGCGGATACCTCAGGCCTTGCTCAGGATCACGGAGCGGTACGTCCGGGACCGGGTCAAAGGAGAGAGCTTCCAGGATTTTGTTCGGCGCACCGGCAAAAAAGAGATCAAGGAGATGCTGGAGGATCTCACGAAGATCCCGCCCCACAATGAGGATCCTTCCTACTACACGGATTGGGGGGACCCGCGAGAGTTCACCTTGGAGGATCTGGGTACGGGCGAGTGCGCGGGGGAGGTGGTGAGCCAATCGGAATTCACCTTTGCCGCCAGTGAGCGCGAGCTGTTCGAGGCCCATCTCTTCCTGGACAAGGGTGAGGTCGATAAAGCCTCTCAGATGGCCTATCGCTCCATGTTAAGGGCGGCGCAGGCACTGGTGCGAACACAGCTTTACTACGTTTCGGACGACGATGGTGAGATCCTGGCAGAGTTCCGGAAGCGTTTCTGCGATACCCAGCTCTTTTACGACAAGTATGCGGGCAGCAAGTTTGCCGATTATCTGTTCAAGGCCAAGGACACGATTGGCGGCAACAGAGCCATCGACAGCGACTTGGCGACACAGCTCGTCCAGGAGGCACAGCTCTTCATCGACGCGGCGCACAGTTGCCACAATAAGCTGAGAAGCATGACGGCCGCCGGCCGTGCTGCCGGCGTTGCAGGGACGGCCAGCGCGGGCGAGGGGTGATGCGGGAGCGGAGATGGAGCTGCAGAAGATCAACGTAAAAGTCTTTGTCGCAGAACCCGATCAGGTTCCGCTGACGGCCTTCATCGACATCTTCCATAGTTGGATCCAGGCGACTGACGGGGTCTACTACGACGTAGCCGATTACAGCCACATGCGCGCGGGGCCGGGGATCCTGCTGATCGCTCACGAAGCAAATGTCAGCATAGATGAGACGGGCGGCAGGCGAGGGCTTCTCTACAACCGAAAGCAAACTCTTCAGGGTTCGAATGCCGAGAAACTCCGGTCGGTCTTTCGGTCCGCCCTCGAGTATTGCCGCCGAATAGAAGCAGAGCCAACGCTTCGTGGGAAGATTAAGTTTCTAGGGAATGAGGCGCTTTTTGTCATTAACGATCGACTCCTTGCGCCCAACGGTGACGAAACATTTTATGCCGTCAGGGCCGACTTGGAGGATCTCGCTCGATCATTGTACGGAGGGGCTGCGTTTACTCTTGATTACGAGATAGATCCCGGGAAGCGGTTCAGCGTGACGATAAGGGCCCCTGTCGCCTTCGATATCGGGACGCTCCTTAAGAACCTGGAGGAGCAAAGCAAGGAGGCGGGGCGGAGACTGGTTAGCTAGGAAAAAAGAAAGGGGATGACGACGTCGTTAGTGGCAAGCAACTATGGTTGGCAGGATCAGAGCGAGACATTAGAGAGACTCACTGCTCGGGAACTTCTGGAATGGGCGCTTGGGGAGTTTCATCCCCGGATCGCTCTTGCCTCGTCTTTTCAAGCCGAGGAGTCGGTGCTGATTGACATGATGCACCGCATTCGGGGATCAGGCTTCCGGGTCTTCACTCTGGACACGGGCCGGCTGAATCAGGAGACCTACGATTGTATGGACGCGATCCGAGAGCGGTACGGGGTAACCATCGAGGTCTTCTTCCCGGATGCGAAGAAAGTGGAGGCGATGGTCCGCGACCATGGGCTCAACCTTTTCTACAGGACGGTGGAGTGGCGCAAGCTGTGTTGCGGTATTCGCAAGGTGGAGCCGCTGGGCCGCGCGCTCAGGGAGCTAGATGCGTGGATGACAGGACTCCGGCGCGAGCAGGCGGTGACTCGGGGCAGTGTCCGGAGGGTGTCAACCCCCTGGTTGACTGGAGCCACGAGCAGGTATGGGACTATATCCGCGAAAACAAGGTCCCTTACAACAAACTGCACGACCTGGGCTACCCGAGCATCGGATGCGCCCCCTGCACCAGGGCCGTAGAACCAGGGGAGGATCTCCGGGCCGGCCGATGGTGGTGGGAGAATCCGGAGACCAAGGAATGCGGCCTCCATGTGAGCCAGAGACCGAAACGAGGCGATGATGGGGTACTATCCGATCCTTCTTGATATGGCTGGTCGCCCTTGCGTCGTCATCGGTGGCGGGAGCGTGGCTGAGCGCAAAGTGGAAGGGCTACTGGATGTGGGCGCCAATGTTTCCATCATCAGCCCTGGCTTAACCTCAAAGCTCGCTTCCCTGGTTAGCCAGGGAACGGTCCGCCATATCGCGCGCCAATATCGGGCGGGCGACCTGGACGGTCACGACCTTGCCTTCGTCGCCACGAACGACCGTGAGGTAAACGAGACTGTTTCTAGGGAAGGACGGGAGGGAGGTGCCTGGGTCAATGTGGCTGATGATCCGGACCATTGTGATTTTATTGTCCCATCGGTCCTGCGGCGCGGCGATCTCGTGGTAGCGGTAGCCACCGGAGGCTCGAGCCCGGCGCTTTCCAGAGCAATCAGAGAAGAGCTTGAGGGCCATTTTACCGAGGACTACGCGACCCTCGCTGAGATTGTGGCTGAAGTTAGGCGAGAGCTGAAAGAACGGTCTTTAGCGCCCGGTGCCGAAGCGTGGCAGAAAGCTCTGAATGGTGACCTGCGTCGCCTTGTCAGAGACGGGAAGGAAGAAGAGGCTAAGACTTATCTCTTGAAGCGGCTAGGAGCAGAAATATGAAGATAGGGAAAGTTTATCTGGTCGGCGCCGGGCCGGGAGACCCAGGACTCCTGACTGTGCGTGGTCTTGAGCTATTGCGCAAGGCGGAAGTGGTCATCTATGACCGCCTCGTAAACCCCGTTCTGTTGGAGTATACGGCGCCTCAGGCCAGGTGCATATTTGCCGGCAAGCTTACGGGAAGTCACAGTCTTCCCCAGGAAGAGATCAACGAGCTCCTGATCAGCCACGCGAGGCGAGGGAGACAGGTAATAAGGCTAAAAGGGGGCGACCCCTTCGTTTTCGGTAGGGGAGGGGAGGAGGCCGAGGCATTGCGGGAGGCGGGAATTCCCTTCGAGGTGGTTCCCGGGGTCTCATCGGCCGTAGCGGTGCCGGCCTATGCCGGCATTCCACTCACCCATCGGAAACTCTCCTCATCTTTCGCTGTCATTACGGGACATGAGGCGTGCAAAGTTGAGCCCTCGGTTGATTGGGGGCGCTTGGCGAGCGCCGTGGACACTTTGGTTGTCCTGATGGGACTCAAGAATCTTCCAAATATTGTAGCAAAGCTCCTCGCCCACGGCCGCTCTCCAGAAACACCTGTGGCCTTAATCCGATGGGGGACAACTGACTTACAGGAGACGGTTACAGGCACCCTTGTCGACATCGTCGATAAGGCCGCGGCTCTACGCCAGCCAGTGGTATTGGTCATCGGTGAAGTCGTAAGCCTGAGGGATAAACTCCAGTGGTTCGAGGAGAGATCGCCATCCACCGACCGTGGCGGCTGGATTTACGCAGATGAGTTTGCGACTTATTTAGAGGCATAGAAAAGATCTGCGCGTCTCTCTTTTGAAGCTCAAGGGGGGCCGAGAAGGAAAGCCGCGGAGGTCCCTTCCAGCGACTGAGGGGAGCGCGAGCGAGGCTGCGGACATCCGATCACGGACGGTCCGACTCATGGCACGAACCCATCGGCCGCAGCCGCGTCCGCCAGAGGCGGATCAGCCTCAGGCTGAAGCGGCCTTCCCGAGGGAGCTTCCGAGGGATCCGGCTTCAACGGAAGCCAGACCTTGAGCCGGCGGGGGGTTAAGCTATAATGGCGTTCACCTATGGAGATTACCCTGCTCAAGGTTACCGCGGTCGTTTACCTCTTGGCGACCGCAAGCTTTATCGTCTATGTGGTGCTGCTAAAAGAGTTTTTTGCCCGCCTCTCTCCAGTCATCCTCCTGGCTGGTTTTATCATCCACACGTCTGCCCTGGGAGTCCACTTTGTCCAGACCGGGTACCCCGCGATCATGCAGTTCCGCGAAGCGCTCTCTTTTTACACCTGGCTCATGGTGGGGATTTATCTCCTGGTTCAGCTCAGGTACCGACTTGCGGTCCTGGGCTGTTTTATCGGGCCGTTGGCTTTTATTATGTCGTTGGCCGCGTTCGCTTTCGCGGCCGGTCGTGAAGAGATTCCCCCGGCGCTTAAGACCTACTGGCTCCCCCTTCACGTCACGCTGGCTTTTCTCGGCAACGCCGTATTCGCCCTGGCGTTTGGCGTGAGCCTGATGTACCTGCTCCAGGAATATCAATTGAAAAGCAAAAAGGTGCCGAAGTTGTACGAGCGCTTTCCATCGCTGGAAACGCTGGATCGCCTCAACTACCTTTTCCTCGTTTGGGGTTTCCCTCTGATGACGCTTGGCATCGTCACGGGAAGCATGTGGGCCGGTATCCAGTGGGGAAAGTACTGGTCCTGGGATCCGCGCCAGATCTCATCGGCGATCACATGGGTCCTGTATGGAACGTTGCTCCAAGGTCGGATCGCCGGCGGTTGGCGGGGCAAGAAGGCGGCGCTTCTGACGATTATCGGGTTCGCCGTAGTCTTAGGTTATTTTCTCTCGGGGGGCGCCCTTTTCCCCAGCCGGCACGCAGGACGGTTTGAGTAGACCGTGGAGCGAGAGATCATCATTGTAGGCCTGAATCACCGAACGGCGCCCGTCGAGGTGCGTGAGAAGGTCGCCTTCGATAGCTCGGTTCTCGGGGGTTCTCTGCGGCGTCTCTGCTCCCTCCCGTCCATTCAGGAAAGCGTCATCCTTTCTACGTGTAACCGGGTGGAAGTGGTCGTCGTCGCCGCGGACGAGCAGACCGCCGTCCGCGATATCAAAAACTTTCTCGCAGAGCAGGAATGCGCTCAAGGTCTCGGCGGGCTCGACCGGCATCTCTATGTGCATTCGGCTGAAGCGGCCGTGCGCCATCTTTTCCGGGTCGCTGCGAGCCTTGACTCCATGGTCGTAGGCGAGCCGCAAATTTTGGGCCAGATCAAGCACTACTACGTCGCCGCGCACGAGGCCGGGGCGGTAGGAACAATTTTACACCGGCTCTTTCATCGCTCCTTTTCGGTGGCCAAGAGGGTGCGCACGGAGACCGGGATCGCGAGCCGGGCAGTCTCGGTGAGCTCCGTCGCCGTGGATCGGGCCCGCCGCATTTTTGAGCGGTTGGAAGAAAAGACGGTGATGCTCATCGGTGCCGGCAAAATGGGAGCGCTGGTCGCGCGCCATCTTCAGCGCAGCGGCGTGAGCAGTCTCATGGTGACCAATCGCACCTTTGAGCGCGCCGTTGAGGTGGCAGGACAGTTTCGCGGCAATCCGATTCGTTTCGAAGAATATCCCCGTTATCTCAAGCTTGCGGACCTGGTTGTAGGTTGTACCGCATCGCCGGAGGTCCTTTTGAGGCGCGAAGCCGTTGAGCAGATTCTCAAGGAGCGAAAGCAGAAACCCATGTTTTTCATCGATCTCGGTGACCCGCGCAATTTCGATCCGGCGGTCCACGAGCTCGACAATGCGTATCTCTATAATATCGACGATCTCGAAGGGGTGGCCAGGGAAAATCTCAAGGGGAGGGTGGGCGAAGTGCACAAGGCCGAAGAGATCGTCGGCGAGGAGGTTACGGCATTCCTTCATTGGTTAGGTTCTCTGGAGCAGGTGCCAACGATTGTGGCCTTAAGGCAGAAGCTGGAGGAGATCCGCAAGAGAGAACTCGAGAAGTCCTTGGGCACCAGCCTCAAGGAGCTTTCGGAGCGCGAGAGGCAGGCGCTGGAGGACATGACCTCGGCGATGATCAGTAAGATTCTGCACTCCCCGATCACGCATTTGAAGCGCCAGTCCGAAGAACAGGATGAGGCGCGTTATGTGGACGCATTGAAGAAGCTTTTTGACTTGGAGGAGAAGTGATCGGCTGCGCCGTCAATCGTCAATGGTCAATAGTCAATCGGTTGACGAATGACTAATGACGAATAACGAGGGGAAAGGCTGGGGGATGGAGGTCGTGCGAATAGGCACGCGCGGCAGTAAACTCGCTCTCTCTCAGGCGAGTTGGGTGCAGGAGCGACTCGAAGAAAAATATCCCGGCCTCGATGTCCAAACCGTCATTATCAAGACGAGCGGGGATCGGTTTTTAAATGCGCCGATTCAAGCGATCGGTGGAAAGGGGATTTTCGTCAAGGAGATCGAAGAAGCGTTGCTCCGAAGAAAAATCGATCTCGCGGTTCACTCGATGAAGGACCTGCCCACGGAACTTCCTTCGGGCCTGGCGATCGCGGCTATTCCGGAGCGGGAGGATTCCCGTGATGCTCTGGTGAGCCGGGAAGGGCGGACCCTGAACGATCTTCCGGAGGGCTCCAAAGTCGGCACCGGAAGTCTTCGTCGGCGAGCGCAGTTGCTTAGTTACAGGCCTGATCTTTCGGTTGTGCCGATTCGCGGCAATATCGACACGCGGCTGAAAAAACTCGACCGGGGGGAGATCGATGCCTTGGTCATGGCCGTCGCCGGTCTTCGACGGTTGGGGTGGACGGATCGAATCACGGAATATCTCGCGCCGGAAGTTTGCCTGAGCGCGGTGGCACAGGGAGCGCTGGGGATCGAAACCAGGAAGAATGATCCGGCCCAGGAGATGGTCTCTTTTCTCGATCACCCGGCCACCGCAACGGAGGTTGTGGCGGAGCGGGCTTTTCTGCGGCGCTTGGGAGGGGGTTGTCAGATACCCGTAGGAGCGCGGGCATGGCTCATCGGGAAGAAACTGAAAATGATGGGAGTGGTTGGGGATACGGAGGGGCAACGGGTATTCCGGGAAGAGATCGCAGGATCGGCGGGTGAGGCTGAGAAGCTTGGGCAACAACTCGCCGACAAGCTCCTTCGCAGTGGGGCCGGGAATATTCTGCTATCGAAGGAGGGATTTCGCGCTGATGGCTCTGCATGAGACGGGCTCAGGCCCGATGCAAGGGAAAGAGCCGCTCCGGGGCCGACGGATCGTAGTCACCCGAGCGCGCGCTCAGGGTGAAGACTTCGCACGGGAGATCGAAAAGCTCGGCGGAGAGGTCGTGGAATTTCCCGCAATAGAGATTGTCCCTGCGCAAAGCTACGAGCGATTGGACGCCGCCATCCAAAGACTCAACGCCTATCACTGGGTCATCTTTACGAGCGTAAACGGAGTGGAGCACTTTTGGGCGCGTCTTCGAAAGCTTGGAGTGGATGGACAAGAATTTTCCCGCCTGAAGATCGCCGCAATTGGTCCGAAAACGGCAGAGGCTCTTGCCGCATGTGGCGTGAAGGCGGATCTGGTGCCGCGGGAATACCGCGCCGAGGCAATTCTTCGGGAGCTCGGGCCCCAGGACGTCGAGGGAAGAAGGGTCTTATTGCCCCGGGCCGCTAAGGCTCGCGATATCCTGCCTGAAACCTTGCGGGAGTGGGGAGCCGAAGTCGACGAGATTGAGGCCTACCGAACCGTCGCGGCGAATAGCGATTCTGCCCGGCTCCGTCAGGAACTGCGCGCGAACAAGATCGACATGGTCACATTTACCAGCTCGAGCACGGTGAGCTACTTTGCAGCTCTCTTCCCGCAGGACGCCGTGGCCGAGTTGCTTGCCCGAACCGCTGTCGCCTGCATCGGTCCAATTACGGAGAAAACGGCAAGGGAGGTCGGCATCCGCGTGGACGTCGTTGCTGAGCAGTATACGGTACCGGGACTGACCCGAGCGATCGTGGAGTATTTCAAGAGGCAACAGGCAAAAGGCAATAGCTAAAAAGGGAGGGTACGATTACTGTTGCCTACCGCCTAGTTCTTTGGAGGTCGTTATGGACTTTCCAGTCTATCGCCCGAGGAGGCTGCGCCGCAACGAGCAGCTCAGGGACATGGTGCGGGAGACTGCACTTAGCCCCCGGGACTTCATCTATCCGCTTTTTGTCGCTCCGGGCAAGGATACCTACCGGCCGGTTATTTCCATGCCGGGCGTCGCGCAGCTCTCCGTGGGCCGCGCCGTCAAGGAGTGTCAGGAAGCGAGCTCCCTGGGGATTCCCGCCGTGATTGTTTTCGGCATCCCCGAGCGAAAAGACTCTTTGGGCTCCGAGGCTTATTCGGACAGCGGAGTCGTCCAGCAGGCGATCCGCGCCATTAAAGAGAGAGTCCCTGAGATTTTGGTGATCACGGACGTTTGCCTTTGCGAATACACCGATCACGGTCACTGCGGGGTGGTTAAAAACGGCGACGTGGACAACGACAGCACACTCGATCTCTTGGTGGAAGAGGCTCTTTCGCATGCCCGCGCCGGCGCCGACGTCGTCGCACCTTCGGACATGATGGATGGAA
>JACPFH010000310.1 GCA_016183075.1 Deltaproteobacteria bacterium
ACCATCGTTGAGGTGGACAGGGCCACCGGGAAAGTTCACGTTTTGCGCTACTGCATCGTCAGCGACAACGGGACGGTGATCAACCAGCAGGTGGTGGAAGGACAGGCTTACGGCTCGGCTGCTCACGGGATTTCCGTGGCCCTCGGCGAAGGCTTCATCTACAACTCGGATGGCCAGCTCCTTACCGTTACGCTCACCGATTACGGCAAATCCTCAACGCTCGAGACCCCGGTGATCGAGATCGAGCACCACCCTGTACCTTCGCCGTTTACGGTTTTGGGCCAAAAGGCGGCTGGCGAAGGGGCGGCAATCCCCTCCCCCGCTGCCATCGCCGGCGCGGTGGAGGACGCTCTGCGACCGCTCGGGGTTCGGGTGAGGGAGCTTCCGCTCTCCCCTGAAGCCGTCTGGCGGCTCATCCAGAAGGCCGGACAAGTTGAACGACGGGAGACGGAGGACCGCAGACCGGTCGTCGGTCATCGGTCTTCGGTCGATCGTTAGAGGCAAACATGATACCCGCGCCCTTCGAATATCACTCGCCCACATCCCTCAAGGAAGCGCTCGATCTCCTGGCGTCCAAGGAGGACGTGAAGCTTCTCGCGGGCGGCCAAAGCCTCGTGCCGCTCATGAAGCTCAGGCTTGCCAAGCCGAAACACATCGTAGACCTGGGCGGCATTCCCGGGCTCAAAGCCATCAGAGAGGAAGGGGACGGCATCTCGATTGGCGCGCTTGCCACCCATGCCGATATCGAGGGCTCCGAGCTACTCAGAAAACGTTGCCCGCTTCTTCCCCAGACCGCCTCCACGATCGCCGATGTTCAGGTGCGGAACCGGGGAACCCTGGGCGGGAGCCTGGCCCATGCCGATCCGGCCGGTGATCTTCCCGCGGCGATCCTCGCCTTGGATGCCCGAATGAAAGCCGTCGGGCCGAAAGGCGAAAGATGGATCAACGCGGAGGATTTCTTCTTCGGCCTCTTGATGACCGCCGTGGAGCCTGACGAAATCCTGACCGAGGTCAAAGTCCCGGTTTTGGAGCCCGCCAAAACCGCCTATCTCAAAGCGGCTCAGAGAGCCTCGGGTTTCGCGGTCGTAGGAGTCGCCGCCTGCTTGAAGCTCGACCCGCGGGGCGCGTGCGAGAAAATCGCCGTCGGCCTTACGGGAGTAGCCGACAAGGCCTATCGCGCCGCCGAGGTAGAAAGAAGGCTCACGGGCCAAAGGCTCGAGGCCAGGCCCATCGAGGAAGCCGTCCACGAGGTTTGTCGCAACATCGAGGTCATCGAAGACATCAACGGCTCCAAGGAGTACCGCACCCACCTCGCCCGCGTTTATACGGCTCGGGCCATCGAAGCCGCGCTTAGCGCCTGACGAACTCTGGTAAACGATGAGCCCCGAGCTGGCACAGCCGGCAGGCGCCGCGGAAATTCCACCACCGGAGGGTTAGCGTGGCCGTTGATTTCAGAGCATACTTGCAAGTCCTGCGCCAGCACGACGAGCTGCTCGAAATCTCCGCAGCCGTCGATTTGCGCGATCTCGCGGCCGTCGTCGCTCAATCGGAAAAGGCCCTGCTCTTTCGCCGCGTCTCCGGCTACTCCATGCCCGTGGTCTCGGGCCTGCTGCAATCCCGAACCCGATTGTCGCTCGGCATGGAGGTGGCCTACGAGCGTATCGAAGGAAAGCTGCGCCGCGCGATGGACAATCCCATCGAGCCGCAAAAAGCCAGCGAGGCCCCTGTCAAAGAAGTGGTCGTCACGGGCGAGAAAGTCGACCTCTATCAGTTGCCCGTGCCCATATTCTCCGTGCTCGATGGCGGCCCCATGATCACTGGCGCCGTGGTGATCGCTGAGGACCCCGAATACGGCATGAACGCCGGGATGTATCGCCTGATGCTGAAAGAGAAAAACTTGACCGGCATCGACATCGTGACCCCGAACAATCTGCGCAAATTCACCGAACGCGCGGTCGCGGCCAAAAAGCCGCTGCCGATCTCCATAGCAATCGGGGCCCATCCCTACGAGATGGTAGCCTCCACGTTCAAGGCCGCTCTCGGCACGAACGAACTGGGGTACGCCGGAGGGCTTCGCGGGGAAGGCCTGAGACTCGCGCCGGGCGAGACCGTTCCCGTGCCGTGCATCGCAGACGCCGAAATCGTGCTCGAGGGAGAGATTTTGCCCGACGGCTGGGTCCATCCCGAAGGACCTTTTTCCGAATTCAACCGGCTTATGGGCGGCATCCACTACAACCCGCACGTGAAGATCAAAGCGATTCTGCGCCGCCGTGATCCGATCTACTATGCGCTGCACATGCCCTGGGAAAACATCTGGATGAGCGCGCCGATCTACGAAGCCGCCGCGTGGCGCGTGCTGCGCGAGGCCGGAGTCACCGCCACCGCCATCAACGTGACCCCGGGAGGCTGCTGCCATTGGCACATCATCGCCGCGATCAAAAAACAGCCGGGCGACGGGAAAAACGCGATCCTGGCGCTGCTGTCGATCGCCGACATCAAGCATGTCGTGGTCACCGATGACGACATCGACATTTTCGATCCGGTCGACCTCGAATGGGCGATCGCCACTCGCGTCCAGGCGGACCGCGACGTTCTCATCGTCTCCAACGCCCGCTCCAAGCCCCTGGATCCTTCGCTCCCGCCCACGCAAGGGATTCCCACGACCGCCAAGATGGGGATCGATGCGACCATACCGGAGAATGTTCCCCGCGAGCGCTACCAGCGGATCGTCTATTTCAATGAGGGGAAGGCGCGCCTCCAGGACTACCTGGAAGAGACCAGCGTGAAACGGACGAGCAAAAGCGATGAGGATCCGGAAACATTGGCGGAGAAAATCCACCGCGCCCTGGTCGACTCGAACCGCTTTTTCGCGGAAATCTTGGCGCTCTTTCCGGACACCCCCTTCGATAAGATCGCCCGCGCCGTGGGCCTGCTCCACGAGAGAGGGAGGATCACCCAGGACAAAGACGGGAAATACCACCTCAAGCAGTCTCCGACCGGTTCGTAAGCGGCATGGAGAAGTGCTACCCTCTCCAACGGCCTTTCGCAGCCTTAGGAAAACGCGCCGCTCAAATTCTAAATCCTTAGAAAATCAACATCCACAGTCCTGACTCGCTTCTTCTGCGCCTTGGATCCGGCATGGCTCTGAAACTTTACTTCTGTGGCATATCATTTGCATGGTTATCAACACACATTCCATCTGCGAAAAGCAGGAACCGGCGACATCCATCACTTTATGAGCGGAGGTTTAACACCGTGCATTCAGGATTTTCGATGGCAAAAAATCTAATAGCCGTTGCGCTTTTGATTTGTACTTCTCTGACCTGGACAGTCAGAAACTCTTATGCCCAAGCGAAATACCCTTCGAGAAACATCGATCTTATTATCGGCTTTGCTCCCGGAGGCACTACGGACGTAGCAGGCCGAATCTTCGCCGAAGAGTTGTCCAAGTTATTGAACGTTAATATAGTTCCCATAAATAAACCTGGTGCGACCGGGACTATCGCTGGAGCATTCACGCTCAATGCTCGGAAAGACGGATATACCCTGATGCTAAACTCGGGAAGCGGAATGGTTTTGTCCCATTTCGTCCTGCCCGATGTGCCTTTCGACACCCTTCGAGATTTTATTCCTATTCGGTATGTGATCGTCTCGCCCACAATTATTGCAGTCAAGGGCGATTCGCCCCTGAAGTCATTTGAGGAGCTTATCAATTATGCGCGGAAAAACCCTGCAAAGCTGACCTACGGTTCAGCCGGAACCGGCAGTGACACCCATCTCGTTGTCGAACAGTTACAGGATGTGGCCAAAGTTAAGTTCTCGCATGTTCCGTTGAAGGGCGGCGGGCAAGTCGTTCCTTCCGTCTTAGGTGGCCACGTTGATCTCGGGTCTACCCTCGTGTCGACAGCAGCCCCTCACCTGAGGGCCGACACGCTTCGGGGGCTGGTTCTCGCACACCAGAAGCGCCTGACCGTGTTCCCGAATGTACCTACATATAGCGAAAAGGCTTACCCCCAGGTTTTCATTAAATACTGGGGAGCGCTCTTTGCTGCTGCCGGGACACCTAAAGCCGTCTTGGATGTGGTCGAATCCGCATCTGAAAAGGTATTGAGGTCCGACAATTACAAAGAACGGATCGAGAAACTGGGCGGGTCCGTCGACTACTCAACTCCAGCCGAAATGAGGAAGGCGATCCAGGAAGAGCAGAAGGCTACTGCCAGCCTGGTAGGAAGATTGGGGCTCAAGCCTGGCAAATAGGATTCATTCTACCCCAAGAATTTGCGCAACT
>JACPFH010000311.1 GCA_016183075.1 Deltaproteobacteria bacterium
TGTAGGTTCCGGCGAGGCTTATGCCGGCGAGCGCCCGAAAGACGAGCGCCCCGGCGAAGCCATCGGCGAAAAGGGCATACCCGAGATTCGAAATCCCTCCCAAGGCGGTGCAGGCCAGGTAGATCCGCCGTGGATCGCTACGATCGGTGAGGGAAACGAGGGCCGGGACCGCAGCCATGTAACCGGCGAAGTAGATGCCGCTGATCCAGCCGGCCGCGGTGTTGGTGAGGTGCCACTACGAAATGAACGTTGGCACGAGAGCGGCGAAGGTTGCAAAGCCCGCCATGCCGAAAATCTCGGCCATGCAGATCGCGACAACCTCTTTCCAGAAAACCATGACCTCGGAGCCGTCTTCATATCACATCTTTGCTCCACTTTTCCCATTTTGCCCATCTTGCGGATTTGGTAGTATTCAGGACCTTATGCGAATAAGCTCCCTCGGGAAGCGTGCACTCGGCTGCGGCCGATGGGTTCGTGCCGACCCGTTGAACGATTTGAACGACTGGAACGGCTTGAACCGGTTCGGCGTTCAAAACGTTCCAAACGTTCAAACAGTTCAAAATGGTCAGGCTGTCAATAATGCGAGCTAGGCATCGGCGATGAAAGGGGCAAAACAACATGGTTGAATCCGCGAGCGCTCAAGTGGATAGAGTCAAGTATGAGATGTTTCTCCATCGGCTCTGGGCTATCGGTGAGGAGGGGAGGTCTTCCATCCAGAAAGTCACCGCCTCTCCTATAGTCTCCCAGGGCGGGGAGTGTATGGCCTCCTTCTATACCGCCCAGGGATTAATGATCCTTGCCTGCTCCGGGCACTTGAGGTTTGCCGCCGCTACCTCCGACGCGATCAAGAAGCTCATAGAATGGTACTCCATAAGCCCGGGTTTTCACGACAGCGATCAGCTCTTCTTTAATGATCCGTCCGTGGCCGGCGCGCATACCTACGACATGATGATCATCAAGCCCATTTTCTATGAAGGGAAGCTGATCAACTGGATCGCGTCGAGTATCCACACGGCGGATACCGGCGGCGTGCTCAGGGGAGTTGCCACGGAAATCTATCACGAGGGGATACGCATTCTGGGTCTCAAGGTGGTTGAGAAAGGAGAGTTTCGAGAAGACGTTTTTCGCAGTCTTACGCAGCAGTGCCGGGACCCCGAGTACGTGGGGCAAGACATCAGATCGCAAATCGCCTCCAACAACGTATGTGCCAGAGGATATCTCGAACTGGTGGAAAAGTTTGGCTTGGAGTTTGTAAAGGCGGCTGGTGAGAAGATCATCGAGGACTCGGAGCGGATGGCCCGAGCCAGGCTGAGAGATCTCCCCGACGGCACCTGGTCCTCTCGGGTGTTCGGGAGCGCCTGGGACAGAAAGGGCGGAGGGGTGAAGCCCTATCAGGTCATCTGCAGCATGACCAAAAAGGGGGATGAGCTTTACTTCGACTTTAACGGCACCAGTTCCCAGATGGGTGACACGACGAATTCGACCCTGGCCGGCACTGTGGCGCAGATCGCGGTCGCGTTGACTGATTTTCTGTTTTGGGATGTCCCTTGGAGCGATGGGAAGTTTTACCCGGTGAAGGTTGTTGTGCCCGAGGGAAGTATCCTGAATTGCCGTTTCCCCGCCGCCTGCGGGCACGCTCCTTCGGTGGGAGTGGTCGCAAAGATTGCGGTTAGCGACTGCGTCGCGCGAATGCTCTATAGCGGCGGTTACAAAGATATAAACGCCCCGTGGCAAGGTATCTGGTACAGCGGCGGGCCGGAATCTTTTTACGGCGGTCACAACCGGGAAGGGCTGGTTGTGGCTCAGGGGCTATACGACGGGCACGGATCCGGACTGGGCGCCGGTCCTGCGCGCGATGGGGTGCATTGCGGCGGCAACATGAATATTCCATCCGGCGGCACCAGCGATATCGAGCGGATCGAGATGCAGTATCCGTTCGTGTATTTCACTCGTAACCACCACGTCGATGGCGGGGGACCGGGCAAGTACAGCGGCGGCACAGGAAGCTTTCGCATCTACATGATTTACGGCACCGAGGACTGCAGCGTGAGTTATCGCCCCTACAGCCGACTCCCGGAAGGGATCGGCCTTTTCGGCGGTTACCCGTGCGGCGTCGGGGGAGCGCGCGCAGTGTTCCATACCGACGGCTCTTCTATCATCGCGCGTTTGCGAGACGGGGGAGATTATCCTGCCCGGCCGCAGCGTCTTGAGGAAGAAGGCTGGGGCAGGATCGCGCATCCGTCAGAGATGCAGGGACGGGTACCGCTTCCCGAGTTCTGTATGATCGCGGACTTTGTTCCCGGCGGCGGGGGCTACGGGGATCCTCTCGATCGAGACCCGGCCCATGTAGCCAGGGACGTGAGAGTCGGGATCGTCTCCTTGCGCCTGGCAGAGCAGCTCTACGGCGTTGCGATAGACCCGAGTAACCTGGTTGTGATCGAGGAAGCGACGGAGAAGCGACGTCGGGCCATCCGGGAAGAGCGAGCGCGCCTCGGGAAGCCTTACGCCGGCGTTACGTCCGCCTTTACGGGGCATCCAAAGGCCTCATCCGGGTGGCAGCAAGTCTTGAGGTTTCATGAATACCTGGCTGTGGTGAGGCATGAAAAAACCCAGGCGATTCAGTGTGTCCGCTGCGGGCACCTGTTTTGTGCGGCCAACGACAATTACAAGCGCTACGCGCTCAGGCGCGTTCGCGACCTCTTGGAACTGGCCCAGCGCCTCGTGCCTTCCGGAGAGCCGTACATAGGGAGCTACCATGAGTATTACTGCCCGAGCTGCTTGACGCTGCTTCAAGTTGACACCATCTGTTCGTTCCTGCCCGATGGCGATGAACCATTTCAAGATTTCTATCGGCATCCTGCTGAAAAACGGCTCTACTATGCTTCGCCGGGCTCAGCATGAACGGAAAATCATCAATGCAATCAATCTAATTCCCGTTCGCCCCTTCGACTCCGTTCGTCTTGAGCACGTCGAAGGACGAACGTCGCTCAGGACAGGCTCTGAGCCCTTCGACAAACCAGCCGTTCGTCCTGAGCTTTGTCGAAGGATACGGCTGGTTTGCTCAGGACAGGCTTTGTCGAAGGGTGAACGAGGGCTTTTCAGCAAAATCCTATTGGCGTCCCTGACCACGGCCGAAACCTTTCAATAACCGCGCTCCCAGTCTATGACATTTTCCAGCGGGTGGCCTTTCAGATAACGGTCCAGGTTCGCGCAGAATAAGCCCACGCCGCCGTGCTCGGACACGTCCGTTCCCGCGGAAACGTGGGGCGTGATGAGAACGCGCTCGTCGTCCCACAAGCGGGCATCGGGCGGGCGCTCGAATTCACCGACGTAGACGTCCAGAGCGACGCCGCGTAGCTTCCCCGCAGCCAGGGCATCGAGCAGCGCCTCTTCGTCGACGATCTCGCCGCGGGAGATGTTGACCAGGACCGTTCCCGGCCTCATCGCCGCAAAGGCCTCGCGGCCGATCAGCTTTGTCGTTTCTTTGGTCCACGGGCAACAGATGGCCACGAACTCGCTTTCGCGCAGCAGGTCATACAGAGCGCGAGGCGCTTCCAGGCGAGCGAAACCCGCCGGAGGCGCAGCCTCTGTGGTGACGCTTCGGCGCGTCCCGACCACGCGCATTCCCGCTGCGGCGCAGAGCTTTCCGACCTCCTGCCCGATGCCCCCCGCGCCGACAACGCACGCCGTCTTGTCCCGAAGCAGCACGGGATCGTAGCTCTGATGATCGAAAAGGCGCCGCCTTTGGTCCCGGTAGCTGAAGTTAAGGCCGCGGGCGAAGTGAAGGAAGCTTGCCAGGACGTATTCGGCCATGGGCCGCCTGTTCGTGAAGCCGCGCGAGGTGGTCACCAGGACGTCCGAGCCCCACAGATCGGTGTCGAAGAAATTGCTCGCCCCGGCAGGCAGCGCATGTACCCATTTCAGGCGGCGTGCACGCGCTTTTAGATCCTTCAGCGGCGGCCAGCCCAGCAGGACGACCTCCGCGGCGGCGAGCGCTCGGTTGCGCTCTTCGAGAGTGGTCGCCGGGTACTTCCGTGCGCCCAGGTAGCGATCCACGGTCCACTGGGGCCACGTGGCTCGAATCTCCACGTCAAACCATCCCCCGGCATCGGCGATCTTCACCCGGCGCTCGACGTTCGCGATTTGGGCCAGCGCCCGATCCGGAAGCCGGGGGATCACCAAAACTTCGACGCTCTGCATAGGCGGCGCGTCATCCTGCGGTTCATTCACCTGATTTCTTTTATCACCTACCAGCATCGAGAAACAATGTTTCCCTTCGAACGTGACGAAACGCAATCACGAGCACTTCCGGTTTTTTTTGGGATTGACGGAGGCCTTTTTTTCGAATAATTGGTGTCCTTGACCGTACCGACGTGGAAGGAGGCTGCCATGGGTAAAAGGGTTGCGTGGACTGCGAGCTTTTTGGTTGGGCTCTTTGCCCTCCTGGGAAATCTGAACCTGGCTTTGGGGCAGGAATTTTACAAGGACAAGACAATTCGAATCATAGTCGGCTTCGCTGCCGGAGGCGGTTTCGACACCTACGCCCGGATCATTAGCCTGGAGAAATGGTTTGCGGCCAAGGAACCGGTCAAAATAGGAGGCGAGGCCCCGGGAGCCAACGACTCCGATACCCCGAGGATTCTAAAGGTGGCCCTCGGGCTGCCCATCCAGCTCATTGAAGGCTACAAGGGCACATCGCAGATTCGGCTGGCAGCGGAAGCAGGGGAGATTGCCGGGGGTTGCTGGACCTGGGAGTCTATAAAGGTGACCTGGCGTAAAGGATTGGAGTCAAAGAACGTTAACGTGGTGCTGCAGCTCAACCCGAAAAGGCATCCGGACCTGGCCAACGTTCCGAACGCCATAGAGTACGCCAAGACCGATGAGGGCCGCATGTTGCTTGAGGCGGCTGTCCACAACCCCGGGGCCATTTTGCGCGTCTACGCCTCGCCCCCGGGAACTCCCAAGGACAGGATGGATCTCTTGCGCAGGGGATTTGCGGCGACGATGAAGGATCCCGGCTTCCTGGCGGAGACCAATAAGGCCGGGCTCTCCGTCAATCCTCTATCCGGCGCGGAGGTGGAGAAAATCGTCGGCAGCTTCTTTAAGCTGCAGTCTGCCCAGATCGGCCGGCTCAAAGAGGTCCTGCAGCCGGCGCGATAACCGGCTGCACACCTCCCTCTTGCGATTTCGGCGATTTAGAAGAAATTTTTCTTGTCGGCTCGCTTTTGTCGTGTTACAATGCGCTGAATGGTTCCCAAGAAAGTCTTTTTCACCAAGGGAGTCGGGGTTCACAAGGAAAAACTGGCCTCTTTTGAGATGGCGCTGAGGCTTGCCGGCCTCGCCCACTGCAATTTGGTTCTCGTCTCCAGCATCTATCCCCCCGGGTGCAAGGTTATTCCCAAGGAGGAAGGATTAAAGCTTTTACGGCCCGGTGAGATTGTATTTGCGGTGTACGACCGAGAAAGCAACAACGAGCCGAATCGTCTCATCGCAGCGTCCGTCGGCCTGGCGATCCCCGCCGACTCTTCCATGCACGGTTATCTCTCCGAGCATCATTCCTTTGGAGAGACGGATGAAAAAGCAGGGGAATATGCCGAGGACCTTGCCGCCAGCATGCTCGCCACCACCTTGGGAATTGAATTCAACCCTGAATTGGATTGGGATGAGCGAGAGCAGCTTTTTAAAATGTCGGGAAAGATCGTCCGTACAACCAACATCACTCAGTCTGCCGTCGGCAATAAAGACGGGCTCTGGACGACTGTCTTCGCAGCCGCAGTTTTTATCAACGACGACAATCTACCTGTTGAGGCCGTGAAGGCCGCAGCCGGGAATAGCAAAGGTTCGGTGCAGGAGGAGGTCTTGCAACAAGTAGTGGAAGGTCCCCTGAAAGATACCGAACATCACGAGCCCGCAGCTCATCTCAATAAGGAAGAGCCCAAACAAGGCCTGGGGCGCGTCAGACTTCCAAAGCCTCTTTAACGTTTTGTTTCCCTGATTTTCGTCCTGGCGTCACCGTCCGACGGGTTCCTCGACCCCAATTCTTAGCCGGCTACGAGTTACGGGTTAGCGTCAATCCATGCTTTGGCGAGATTTATTACAAACCTTTCCGCTTCCTCAGAAGTTTTGAATCGATCCGCCAGGCCGCCGATGGTATGCGAGTGCCGCTCGCCATCGCGCTTCCAGGTGATTTCCACTCCCGGACTCCACAGTTTGGTGCTCTGGTTCATAGATGCGTACGCGATAATGAGTCGATCGTTGTAAAACAAATTAGCCATGGTCGCGAGAATTGTAGGTCAAGAGGAGGCGTAGAAAAGGTTCGCGTCCTCTTTTTCTCTCCCTCACATATTCAACAATACTGTCAACGAAGCGCTAGTATCCAGCAATAAACGATCACTGCAAGGGCCGCGCTGCCGCAGATCCACTGGACAGCGGGACCCGGTGGATGAGGTGCAACGAAAGCGATGAGGATTCCTAAGCCACCGCC
>JACPFH010000337.1 GCA_016183075.1 Deltaproteobacteria bacterium
GCGCCAAGTGTCTACGATCAGTTGGCCGTCGGGATCCTGAAGGATCTTGAACCATGGCAACGGCTGCGGAGCCGGCCCGGCCAGCACCCGGCCGCTGGAATCGAATTTGCTGCCGTGGCAGGGACACTGAAAGCCCCACTCGACTCGCGCCACGGTACAGCCGAGGTGCGTGCACACCGCCGACATGGCCATCATTCCCTTTTCGGTCGACGCGATGAACAAGCGGCTTTCCGGAAGAAAGGTTTGACTCCCGAGGGGGAAGTCCTGAGCTCTGCCGACCTTGAACATGGTGGGCGGGCCGAAGACGAGATTGGGAACGAGAAACCGGAAAGAACCGATCCCCAGCAGAGCGGCGGGAAGACCCGCACTGCTCCACGCCAGCCAAGCAAGAAATTCCTCTCTGGTTAGTTTTCGCACCTGCAAAACCTCTGACTACCCTGATTTCATAGAGTCGAAACGCAATTTCCGTACCACGGTGGATGCCACTTTTCGCTTCGCCAAGGTCAGCACCGGCCTCTCGCTTCGCCAAACAGGTCGATGAGGGAACAGGCCGGCCCTTATTAAAAGTTGGAAAAGGCGCCCTGAATTTTCTTACCTGTGAGAAAACAAATGAGACAGCGGAGCCTGCAAAGCGCCTTGACGCGCGGGAGCAAACTAGCTAGATGGTAGGTCAATGGGCGGACAATTCCGAAATTTTCCCCTCTCTGCCAAGTTTGGCCCGCTCTTTGAAAGCGAGGCTCAATTCTATCAGTGCTTACGTTGCTGCTGCTTCTAAGGCTCATTCACGACCTTGCCGCTGCTACATTAGTTGGTTCGGTCATATTCAACTACATTCTCCTCAGACCGGCGCTCCGGCTGATCCCTCCGGCCCATGCGGTTGTGATAGCGCAAAGAGTGGGCAACCTTTTCACCTACACCGGGTGGACTGCGTTGACGCTGCTCTTTCTAAGCGGACTGTTACGCTTGTATTATACGGGACGTCTGGGGCTTTTGATCTCCCTTGATCTCTACGGGCACGGTCCCGGACGCTCGCTCGCGCTCATGATCTTTTTCTGGTTCGTTACGGTTGTTAGCTCCTCGATCATGACCTTTGCCCTCAGGCCGAAGCTCATGAAGAAGCTCAGCGTGAGCTCGAATCCGACGCTCGCCGACGTGGAGAAGCGACGAGCCGATCAGATCTACGCCTCCGCGTGGCTGGACCGGCTCCAGCTCGCAAACCTCATCACAGCCACGCTGGCGCTCATTGCGGGCTCGGCCGTCGCCCTCGGCGGGCTCTTTTAGACGGCGGATGCGGAAGCTCAAACAGTTGATCGGGCAGGCCTCGGCCGCTCCTTTCTACCAGCGGAAACTCGCCATGATTAGCGCCGGCGCAAGCTCAAGCCTCAAAGCCTTTACGCAAAAGGCGCCGACCACGACCCTCGAGGAGCTGATCGCCGAAAAGCGTGCGACCGGCGATCCGTATTCGTCGCGATGGAACAAAGATCGCGCCCCCCTGGTCGTGTTCCAGTTGGAGTACGATAGCGAGACAAGCCTGTACATCGGGCTCGGCCGCGAAGAGCTGGCGGGCTATGCAGAGGCGCTCAGGCGCTGCTGGTCTTTGTTGGGACTTCGCCGCGGGGATGGAGTCGGCATTTTCGATTACGGCACGAGCCCGGTTTCCTACCTCGCCTCCTCCGCCTTCACCCCTTATTTGCGCCGGGGCGCCGCTGACGCGCTGGGCTGCGTGGTCATCTGCAATGACGGCGGGGCTAACATGAGCCGGAGAGCCGTGGAGATCATAAAATACGTCCGACCCCGCATCCTCTTTCTGCGCAGCGATTGCCTTCACCCGTTCGCTCTCGAAGTCGAGAAAGAGTCGATCAGCCTATCCGATTACACCGGCGCTCTGGTTGCAGTCGAAAACGAGGCGGTGCTCTCGACGGCGGACCGGGAGGCGTACGAGAAAAGGCTGGCCGTGCGCATCTACCGGATGCTGCGGATCGATGCCGCGATGTTCCTCGCCGTCGAGTGCCCGCGCTGCCGCCTGCTCCACACATGGCAAGACCTTTTTCTTGTCGAGTCGCCGGCGCAGGATAACAACGAAGGCGCAAACCCAGGTCCAACTCCGCTCGTGATCACGAACTGGTTCGCGAAATCCTGTCCCGCTATTCGATACGTCAGCCAGGTGAAGGCAACCCTCGAACCGGCCGGTTGCCCCCGCGGGCCGAAGGACGTAAGGATCGCGGCATGAAAGCGCAGCGCGGTCGTTTTTATCCGGACGCCATGGATACGTGGCCCGAAGCGAAGCTCCGGCGCTATCAGTTACAGAGGCTCCGGCTGGTGCTCCAGCACGCCCGCCGGGGTCTCTCCTTTTATCGCCAGCTCTACGGTGAGGCGAAAAGCAGGCCCGGCGCCGTACGCAGCTTCGAGGATTTTGCGCGCCTGCCCACGTTCACCAAAAAGGATGTGCTCGATGCCATCCGGAATAACAAAAGCTTTCGCACGGGCATCGAAAGCAGAGAGCGCGCGGACGCGGGCGTCCTATGCATGACCTCCGGGACTCTCGGCACATCGTTTCTGTACCTACCGCGGCGCTGGGCGGAGATTCGCGGCGATTCGCTCGCCCGCGCCTACTGGTGGGCGGGTCTCAGACCGGGAATGCGGATGCTCATGGCCGCCCCCGCCTGGCACAGCCTCGCCGTTCAAGAGACGCGCGTGATCCATCGGCTGGGAGTTACGTGCGTGGTGCCATGGGGCACGTTCCTGCCCAGACATGCAAGCGGCTTTTTGGCCGCCATCGCCGAGGTCAGGCCGGATTTCGTTTCGATCTTCCTCCCCATGTTATACGCGCTCCTCGCCGAGTGCCGCAGGCAAAACCTCCGCCCTGCCGACGCCTTTCGGAGCGTTCAAAATGTTCTCGTTGTGGGCGCCCCGATGACGCCGCTCTCGCGCGCAAAGCTCAGGGAGGAGCTTGGGGTGAAGGACCTCTTCGAGGGGTTGGGAAATCCTGAGGGCCTCACGGCCATGGAGTGCTCGCACCACGGCGGCCACCACATTTTTGTGGACTGCTGTTATGTGGAAATCATCGACCCCAGGAGCGGCGCCCCGCTGCCGGCGGAAAAAAGAGGCAACGTCGTCATCACTTCGCTAATCCCGCACGGGTCGGCTTATATCCGCTACGACACCGAAGACGTGGGAGAAATCCTTCCCGGTTCCTGCCCGTGCGGAAGAACCTGGCCCCTGCTCGAAGTCTACGACCGGCGAGTGAATGCAGTCGAGGTTGCCAGAAAGGAAATTTTTCCCTACGATGTCAGGCTCTGCGTGGACAAAGTGCCGGAGCTGATCCACATCCCGTTCGCGCTGCTGCGCGGCCGAGGAACGGCGCAGCTTCTCAAGCTGAAAGTCCAGAAGCCGGCGGGTGGCGCCGGCGAAGTTTTGGCAAGCCGATTGAAAACGCATATCAAAGAGGCGCTTGGCGTAGAGGCTAGAGTGGAGTGGACCGAGGAGCTGCCGCAGCGATGGAAGGGAGTCGCGGTCATCGACGAGGAAAACGAAGGGAGGCCGCGTGTCTAAGGGAGCCGTCGGTCTAACCGCGGGCTTTTGGCCCGAAGATATTTACCGGTATCTCGCGATTCCCGGCATCGCTCTGGACGACGCGTTGATATCCCGACCCGCCAAGAGGCATCCTAACCAACCGGCGCTGATCGGCACTCACGAAACGCTGACGTACCGGCAACTCTCCGAAGCCGTCGACCGGACCGTGAAGGGAATCCATGCCTCGACGGATGGAAAAGCGGCGCGGCTTGCCGTCGCGATGCGGCAACCGATCGATGTCGTAAAGATTCTGTTCGGCGCCCTCAAAGGCCGGTGCACGGTCATGCTCGCCGATCCGGGACGGCCGGGCAGCGAGATCGTGGCTTCGATGCGCCATTTCGCGCCCGACCTGATCGTCATCGATGACCCCCAGTTTCACACCGTATTGGCCGCGCTCCAGGGAGTTCCGATCATGCAGTTCCAGGAACTTGAAGGAAAAGAGGCCAACATCCCCGGACCTAAAGGACGGCAAGACCTGCAGGCGCCCGCCGTGGCCTTTGCCATGGAAAATGGTAACCTGGTTTACCACAGTCACCGGTCGATCCTGGCCGGTGCTGTCTCCTGGAGCACCTTCGTGCCTCTCAAAGCGGAGGACTTGATGCTGGCAGTGCAGCCTTTGGCTCGATGGGAGGGGCTTTACAGCGTGCTGCCCATCTTCTTCCGCGGCGGAGCGTGCTTGGTGGCCGATCTGCAAGACCCGGAAAGCCTCGCGGAGGCGGTGCAACGGCATCAACCCTGTTTTACGATCCTTCCGCGCATGGAGGCGAGGAAGTTCTACGACTCCGCCTACCGCTCCGTGGTCCGAGCTTTCCGCGACACCC
>JACPFH010000338.1 GCA_016183075.1 Deltaproteobacteria bacterium
AAAGAGAACCCGTGACCGCGAGCCCGCTGCCCAGGACGAGGAGCAACTTGTCGAAAGGTTAAAAGCCGGCGATCACCAGGCGTTCGAGGCAATCTTCCGGCTTCATTCCAACAAGGTTTTTCAGTTGGCGTATAAGCTTATCCGTGACCGGATGGAAAGCGAAGAAGTTGTTCAGGATGTCTTCTTCACGGTCTACCAAAAGGCGAGAACCTTTCGCGGCGGCTCTCAATTCTCAACTTGGCTATACCGTCTAACAGTAAACGCCGCCCTCGGCAGGTTACGTCGGAAAAAACGGAGCAAAGAGGTCAACTACGAAGACTTCCTTCCCCAATTCCAGCCCGACGGGCATCACCGGGAACGCCCCGTCATTGATTGGTCCAACGACGTCGAAACTCAGTCGTCAGGACGAGAGCTGCAGGATCTCCTTACCCGCGCTTTGAACCAACTCCGGCCCCAGGATAAGACGGTGGTCGTGCTCAGCGATCTTGAGGGCCTCCGGGACCAGGAGATAGCAAAAACTCTGGGATTGAGCGTGGCCGCGGTCAAAACGCGGCTCCACCGAGCTCGCCTTTTCCTGCGGGGACAGCTAGCAGTCCACTTGGGACATTCACCAACATAGGGAACTTTCGGCTATGAGTAAAGGTAGCAATTCAGCAAAAACGAGGTTCCTAAAATCAGACGATTGTAAAGACGCGACCTCGCTCCTGCTGGATTATCTGGCAGGGACACTGCCTCCCAAAGTCAAACGTGCATTTGAGCGGCACCTGAGCATCTGCCCCGATTGTGTATCTTTCTTGAACACTTATAAGAAGACGCTTCAACTTGCCCAGTCCTTTCTCCGTCAAAATATTTCAGCGGGCAAGCTAGCGCGCGTGGAGCGCTCGCTCAGCCGACGCCTGAAGAGGTCGAAGCGGCCTCCCTAATGCCGTGACCCCAACGAACGGGGTTGCAGCCAATTTCCGACATCCCGCAACCTTTTTACCCTCCTCGGCGTCTAACAAGTAAGAACCATCTCTTTTAGAGGGAGGCCCGCCGATGGCCCAGGGCACCACCCAGCGTAGGGATACCAAAGAGAGAACTTCCATCATCCACACGACGTTCCTTGATCTCATCCGCGAGCTTAGCGAACTCACCGACGACGACAATTTGGTGGTCGCGGCAGCTACTCATCTGCTGCGATCGTGTCGTGCCAGGGCGCCGCGGTTGATGGCACCGGTTAAGGTGGTGGAGCACGCGCAGGCATGGCCCCAAAGGCGCGCTTGAGCCGTAGCCGGCAACATGATCCGCGGGCCACACGAAAGAAAGACTCCTCTTGGCAACGCGAACCCGTAAAGAACCCGCCCGACGACGCCTAACGTGCAGAAAAGCGACATCATTGATCGGCGCCTATCTCACGGCAGAGCTGGATCGAATGCACGCCGTTGCCTTCGAGAGGCATTTGCGTGACTGTCCCGACTGCGTAGCCTTTCTCAACACGTATAAGAAGACCATCCAGTTAGCCCAATCCTTTCTGAACAAAAAAACAGCTATTCCCCCGCTCGGCCGCCGGGCATGCCAACTCGAGATCCGACCACGCCGCTGAGCGCTTAGCTCGTCTCCGGGTCACCTGGGACCGATTCAGAAGAGCAGGTCTCCAATTGTCTCGGGGCCTTCCGAACGGAGCGCGCTTCGGCCACAACCCGCCGGGAAACACTTCCCGGGAACTCGAACCGCTGACTTTTGGTTATGAGCTTGACGATGCTGAATGGCCGAAACTTTTTCCGGTTCTCGGGCATCTAACAGGCAAAACTGAGAAAGGAGGTGATCGCGATGGGCAAAAGCAAGACAGCGTTGGCCGCTTTACTTCTTGTCGGGAGCTTTCTGTTTGGTGTCTCAGGAGCGGCGGCCGAGACAATCCTCTATAGGGCGCAATTCGGGGACGCCAACTACTGTCATCTGAAGTTTCCGGCAATCGAGGAGAGCACGCTCTTTACCAATCAGCCCGTGCTTAAGGATTCCGGAACATCCGACATTATCGACTTCTACGGATCGTGTGATCATGACCCTGTCGGGATGGCCGAGGTCGCGCGGCAAACGTACGACTACCACCGCGCCCAGTTCGGTGGCGATAGTTAAAACGCCGCTGCGGGGAAAGCGCTAAAAAGGGGGAGGTAACCTCCCCCTTTTTAGTCGGAAGCATTCAAACAAAAAATAGACTGAGAACTCATGCAAAGCCGCGCAGCCGCCCACAGGCATCCCAGGCCCCTTACCCGCATCTTTTTTGCGGGCCGCGACATCTAATAGAGCGTGACCGACGCGATCACTCGTCACTGGCCGGAGTATATGATGGAAGCGGCCGGCCTTGCCATTTTTATGGTCTTGGCTTGTTTGTTCGATTCACCGGGTTGTTTGCGGGAGCCCCGGTGGTAACATACATCACCTTCGAAGCTCCCATCTCCGGTATGAGTATGAACCCCGCACGCACATTTGGCTCGGCCTTTTCCGCGCAGGCATGGCAGGCTTTATGGATTTACCTTACGGCGCCGGTTCTCGGAATGCTCCTGGCAGCTCAGGTCTACCTCGGATGGAAAGGGAAACCGGGCATCTATTGCGCAAAGCTCCATCACGAAAGCGATAAACGATGCATTTTTTGCGGCCGGTATCGAATTTTCCGACTACAATCGGGCTGAGCTCTGATTCCTTCAAAGGAGGCATTATGAAGGCCCTTGCCGCATTCCCAGGAAAGCGTCAAATCAACTTGATCGAGCACGAGCTACCGAAGATCTCAAGTCCCACGCAGGTCAAACTCCGAATGGTCGAAGCCGGCGTGTGCGGAACGGACAGGGAGATCAGCGCCTTTCAGTACGGCACTCCCCCCAAGGGCAGTGATTACCTGGTCATCGGCCACGAATCGCTTGGAGAGGTGGTGGAGGTGGGATCGGCGGTCACCCGGGTCAAGGTCGGCGACCTCGTGGTCCCCATGGTCCGTCGGCCCTGCCCGCACGACCACTGCACGGCGTGCCGGTCGGACCGCCAGGACTTTTGCTACACAGGAGACTTTAAGGAGCGCGGCATAAACGGCGAGCACGGGTTCATGACCGAGTTTGTGGTGGATGACGAAAAGTATATGAACCCGGTCCCCCGCGAGCTGCGCGAAGTCGCGGTTCTGGTTGAGCCGCTAACGATCGCAGAGAAGGCCCTTGCCCAGGTCTGGCAGGTACAGCAGCGTCTTCCCTGGTCCTGCGCTGTCGCGCCGGGAAAGGATACACCTTACCGCCATCGGGCCTTGGTTCTGGGGGCTGGGCCAGTCGGGCTCTTGGGTGCCATGGCATTGGTCGTTTCGGACTTTGCAACCTATGTCTATTCCCGCGAGCGCGCACCGAACCCTAAAGCTTCCCTCGTGGAGTCAATCGGCGCAACCTATGTTTCCGCAGAGACAGACTCCCTGGAAAAGCTCGCCGAGCGCGTGGGGAATATCGACCTCGTTTATGAGGCGACGGGTGCATCGCGCCTATCCTTCGAGGTGATGAGGTTCCTCGGAACCAACGGCATCTTCGTCTTCACCGGCGTGCCGGGACGAAGGGGCCCGATCGAAATCGACACGGATCTCATCATGAAAAACCTCGTGCTCAAAAACCAGGTGGTGTTCGGGACCGTCAACGCGGGTTGCGACGCCTTCGAGGCGGCGATTCGGGACCTCGCAACGTTCAAACAGCGTTGGCCGGAAGCGCTTCGAACCGTAATCACGGGCCGTTTCCCCATGGAGAGCTACCGCGACTTGCTGCTCGGCGAAGCACATGGGATTAAAAACGTGATCATGCTGGCGGGTTGAAGGAGGATATCTACATGCACCGTAAACGTATGGTCGGCATTATCGGCGGAGTTGTCGTTCTTGCCATGGCCATCACCTGGTATCTTTTCCGTCCTGAATTACTCTTTATTAATCGGACGGTGAGTGAAAAATTTCCCGCCTCCGGCAAGGAAGCAACCTCGGCCAGCTCAGCACCGACGGTTTTGTCGCGCGGAAGCTTTCACGGCCTCGCCCACGAGACCAAAGGAGTGGCCACGATCTATGAACTCCCGGACGGGAAAAGGGCGCTTCGGCTCACGGAATTCGAGACCTCAAACGGGCCTGATGTCCGTGTTTATCTCGTGGCCGCTCTGGAGGCGAAGGACAATGAGACGGTGAGGCGCGCCGGCTTTGTTGACCTCGGCGCGATGAAAGGCAATATAGGGGATCAGAACTACGAAGTCGGTGCCGACATAGACCTGGGCAAGTATCGCTCCGTCAGCATCTGGTGCCACCGCTTCGGTGTGAACTTCGGCGCCGCTTCTTTGGCACCCGCGAGAGGTTAAAACACCGGGAAAAACTTAAGGCCGGCACGAGGAGCCGCAAGAAATTCGAGGCGGGAACATAGAAAGGAAAAATCTATGGCTTCCCAGTCGCAATATGATGTCATCATTATCGGCAGCGGCGCCGGCGGCGGCACGCTCGCCTACCGCTTGGCCCCGTCAGGCAAACGGATTCTTTTACTTGAGCGCGGCGGCTATGTGCCCCGGGAAAAGGACAACTGGAATCCGCGCGCTGTCAATCTCGAAGGCAAATACCAGACCAAGGAAATCTGGCACGACAAGGACGGCAAAGAGCTCCACCCGCACACCAACTACTACGTAGGCGGTAATACGAAATTCTACGGCGCCGCCCTTTTTCGGCTGCGCAAGGAAGACTTCGGCGAGATCCGCCATCACGGCGGAATCTCACCGGCCTGGCCCATCGGCTACGAAGAGTTGGAACCTTACTACACTGAAGCCGAGCGCCTGTACCACGTGCACGGCCAGCGTGGAGAGGAGCCGACCGAGCCACCCACGACCGGTCCCTATCCCTATCCAGCGGTCAGCCACGAGCCGCGAATCCAGCATTTGGCCGACGATTTTGCCCGGCTGGGCCTGCACCCGTTTCACACCCCGCTGGGAGTGATGCTCAACGAAAGTGACTCGCATGCCAGCCGGTGCATCCGCTGCGACACGTGCGATGGTTACCCGTGCCTGGTCGGAGCCAAATCGGACGCCCAGGTCTGCGCGGTGGACCCAGCCCTCCAGCACCCAAACGTGACGCTGCTAACGTATGCGCTCGTCGATCAGCTCAAAACCAGCTCCTCCGGCCGCGAAGTAACCCACATCGCAGTAACACGAAACGGCGCGCGCGAGGAATACTCGGCGAATATCGTCGTCGTCTCTTGCGGCGCGATCAACTCAGCAGCATTGCTGCTGCGCTCAGCCAATGACCGGCATCCTCGGGGACTGGCCAACAACTCCGATGTCGTGGGACGACATTACATGGGGCATGTCAATTCCGTCCTGATGGCGCTCTCCAAGTGCCCGAACCCGACCGTGTTTCAGAAAACTCTGTCGGTCAATGACTTTTACTTCGGCAGCAATGATTGGCCGTATCCGATGGGGCATATCTCGTTCGTCGGCAAGCTCGACGGCGAGACGCTGAAGGCCGGCGCCCCCTCGCTCACTCCCGGCTGGACGCTCGACCTGATGGCGCGTCACTCGCTGGATTTCTGGCTCACGTCGGAAGACCTACCCGATCCCAACAACCGCGTGACGCTTGATTCCAACGGAGGCATTGTGCTCAGCTACAAACCGAACAATGAAGAAGGCCACCGACGCTTGATCGCCAAGCTCAAGGATCTCATGAAGCGGCAAAGCAAATGCAAGGTCCACGGGCACGACTGTCACGAGGAGTTGTTTGCGCGCAACCTTTTCATCGGCCAACGCATCCCGCTGGCCGGCGTAGCACATCAAGTGGGCACGGTCCGATTCGGCAACGATCCCCGAACCAGCGCGCTGGATACCAATTGCAAGGCGCATGAGGTGGACAACCTCTATGTCGTTGACGCGAGCTTTTTTGTCTCCAGCGGCGCGGTGAACCCGGCACTGACGATCATCGCCAACGCGCTTAGAGTCGGAGATCACCTC
>JACPFH010000312.1 GCA_016183075.1 Deltaproteobacteria bacterium
GGGGCAATGTGCGTCGGCAGGATCGGGAGGTCACTGTAACGGTTCCAGATGCAACAGATGCTGGCCACCCGATCGATGAGAAGGCGCTAAGGGAATCCTTCCACATTCAGGGACTTCTCGCCCGCATCGGTGAACAAATGGGATTCAGCATCTGGCTACCCAAGCGAGATCGTTCGGCCATCATGCAGGTGTGGAAGCCCTCCGACTCTGTCCTCCTTGACATACTCCCCCTCAATTACGATGAAGCAACGATCAAAACAGTCGAGCAAATCGACGTAATCTGGTTGCGGAAGCGGGCAATCGTCCGGGCGTTTGAAGTTGAGCACTCAACCGCGGTCTATTCCGGCCTTTTGCGAATGGCAGACTTACTTGCGCTCCAACCGAACATGGACATCAGACTCCATATCGTCGCCCCTGAGGCACGGCGTGAGAAAGTGTTTCAAGAGATCCAGCGCCCGGTGTTCTCGCTTCTTGATCGCGCACCGCTTTCGGAGTGCTGCAAGTACGTCAGCTACAAGAGTGTAGAGCAACTGGCGAAGGAGAAACACCTCGAGCACCTTTCGGATTCCGTTCTCGACGAGTACAGCGAGGACGCGGAGTAGTACGGTCTAACATCGGCTTGAGCGGACGGCAGCCTGAAGGAGATCTAAATAGCCGCCACCACTCAGCCATGCGTTAGATGGCAGTAGCGTATCTGAAGGATGCGCGGCAGAGCGCGCCGGTGCTGACGGTTCTCGCCGTCGCCCTGTGGCCGAAAACAAGGTAAAGGGGTCGAGAGGTAACCAGTAACGTGACGCGTGCAAAAAGGGGGCTTGACATGCTTCTGCGCTACGCACTCGTAGCAGTATTACTCTTTGGCGCTGCTTGCGCCGCGCCGGCAACCACTCCGATGATGGTAATGCCGACACCTCCGCCCCCCCAGATCGTCCACGTTATCGAGCTCGAGAGACCCGCAGCATCGAGCGGCCGGCTAAAGCTGATCAAGAAGACTGAGTATAGTCGCAACACCATCAAGTTGCGGCCTGACGAGCGAGATTACTACGCAGTTGTCTCGTGGACCGCCGAGGGCTCGATTCGGTATGCGGATCACGCGACAGAGTGGGTCTTCACGTATTCGCCTTTGGACATTCGGCGAGCATCCTCACTTAGGAGGCCTGATCTTGAGGTGGGCGTCCATGGCCTCGGGCTGCAGGTGAAAAACCGTACGCAGGACATTATCGAAATCGACTGGACCAGAACCGTGCTGGTCGACCCAAGTGGCCGAACGGCGCGCATCATCCACCGAGGCATCAAACTCGCGGATCGAAATGCTTCCGCCGCGCCTTCGGTCATTCCGTCCGGTGCTGTCCTTGAGGATTTCGTCTTTCCGTCCGATGGTATTTACTTCGAGCCCGGCCGATACGGCGGTTGGCGGACTCCTGGGTACTTCGACCAGCTTCGCGCCGGTATGCGTGTGGGGTTGACGATCGCAGCGAAGCCGGGAGATCGGAGCGTCACCAAAAGCTTCACCTTTTTGGTTCGAGACTCGGAATAGTCGAGCTATGGGCGAGATGCGTGGAAAATGTACTCTGACTCGCAGAGCTCTCTGACCCCAAAAGCTTGCTGATGATCCCCAGAAGGAGAGGGTGTCATGGCTCAAGTGTATGGGTACGATGAACAGGACAACGACCTGAGGCTTTTCCCGTCAGAGGCAGATTGGGAGAGACAGCTCACGGTTAGCGGCATCAAGCGGTATCTAACGGGCCACCTCCGGAATCAGCTTGTACGCGAACTCCCTGTGGCCATCGAGGCTTTCAAGAAAGCTAGCGCGGAAACTCGTGTAGGGACGGGCTTCTGGGGTTTGGTCCGGATGGTGTTGGCTCCGGTTTCGTTTCTGGGGGCGCTTTATCGGGGAAACGATAGTACAGACAACGCGATCGAATTCCTCGAGGAATACGTTGGGCGACGACAGAGTCGTCCGGCGTACCTGGACCTGTCGGCGTTACTATTCGTGATGTTCCGCCACGGCCTGATACATACTTCTATGCCAAAAGTTGTCGAGCGGGATGACGGTAGGATTATTGGGTGGGGAGTGACATTTAATCCGGCGGACCACTTGACCAAGAAGAGCGATACGAACAGCATCACGCTTTTTCTAAGCCCTGAACAACTCTACCACGATTTGGTACAGGCGATAGACAGTTACGTGAGAGATTTCGACGGTCCTGTGCAGGCCCAGTTGGTTGCCGCCTTCAAGAGAGGATACTTGACAATGGGGACCATCAACAGAGTCAGTGGTCTCCCCCTATCAACCTCAGCACGACTAAGAGTGACAAGGAGTCTAAACACGTTGTAAGAGTTGCACGATGTGAAAGGGAACGGAACGGGGGTCAGGCGTGATGTTTGCTATTCATGGCTGCGCGTAATAGATGCCAGCGGTATGGCGAGGCGCGTGCGGGTGGAGTATCCGGGGGCTCTGTATCACGTCATTACCCGGGGGAATCAACGCCAAAGGATATTTCGTGATGATCGGGATCGGGAGAAGTATTTGGAGATTCTGTCAGGCCTTAAAAACCAGTTCTCGTTTTGCATATCGGCTTACGTGCTGATATTGAACCAGCAGGCCCGGTATTGATAGAAAGCTAAAGAAGGTTGTTGACGAGATTGCCTCCGCGATAGAGAAAGATTGTCTCCGCGATGGAGAAGAGCAAATATCAGGCCTGACCCCCTGGGAAACTCGCTCTCGGCTGCGGCCGAAGGGCCTCTGCCATGGTAATCGGACGTCCGCAGCCTCGCTCGCGCTCCCCTCTCGGTCGCGGGGGACACGTACGCGGCCCCGGTACCCAGTCTTCTGTTGCTTGCAAAGGCGTCTCTTGAAGTACTATGCTAGGGCTGGGATCGTGAGGAGGTAACCATGTTTCGAAGGATCGATCATGTGGCGCTTCACGTGAGCGATCTCGAGCGCTCCGTTGATTTTTATGAGAAGCGGTTCGGCTTCAAGAAATATTTTGAGCATGCGGTCGCCGGCGGGCACCGGATCGCCTATCTAAAGCTGGGCGATACGGTCTTGGAGCTCACCCACAGGTCAGACGGCTCGATGAACGGCTTCCACTTCTGCCTGGAGACGGAGAGCTTCGATGCCGCGGTGGCTGAGCTACAAAGCCGCGGCGTGGAGATGGTTCGGGCGCCCCACGATACGGCCGCCAGAGAGCCCCGGGAGAAGGGCTGGCGCAGGGTCGTTTTTCGCGGCCCGGACGGCGAGAAAATCGAATTGAGAGGATGAGGGAACAGAAGGCAATAGGCAGTAACGTTCAAGGTTCAACGTTCAACGTTCAAAGTTCAATGTGAGCCTTGAGCCCGCAACCCTGAACCCGGCACCTTGAACTTTGAACAGGAGATAGGCAATAGGCGGAAGGCAATAGTTACAAGCCAGAACGTGAGAAGGAGGAATTGTGTCAGATAAGGAATCACCGACGATCCAGATAACCTGTTCCTGCTGCGGCGCGATACTGACCATTGACCCTTCGCTTGCGGCGGTCTTGGATCATAAATTGCCGGCCAAGCCTCCGCCGGTGGCGCATCTAAAGGACGCGGCGAAGCTTTTAAAAGACGAAGCGGGCCGGCGCGAGGAGAGATACCAGCAGATTCTCGAAGCGGAAAAGAGCAAGGGAAAAGTGTTGGATCGAAAGTTTCAGGAGCTGCTCAAAAAGGCCAAGGAGGAGCCGATCACCAAACCGCTCAAGGATATCGACCTGGATTAAAGCGGTAAACGGCCTGCCCGATGCATGGCATTTAGGATCTCGGTTACGGCCAAGCCCCAGGCCAGCCAGGAAAGCGTGAAAAGAATTTCGCCGGGGGAGTATCTCGTATCCGTGCTCGCTCCGCCCCGAGACGGCAAAGCCAACCGCGCCATCGTCGAGCTTCTTGCCCGCCATTTTTCCGTCGCCAAGACAGACGTAAAGATTCTCCGCGGCCATAGCGGCCGGAAAAAGCTCGTGGAGATCGGCTAGCCCGGCCTCGTTGACAGCGCCGATCTTAATCAGATAACCTCTCCTCGAATCCGTAGCCGCTGTAGCCCGGCCGGGAAGGGAGGAACTGTGGCGCAGGTCTCGTCGCTCGGCCACGTCGGTCTCTACGTGCACGACGTCGAGCGTTCCAAGGCGTTTTATCGGGACATCCTTGGGTTAAAAGTCAGCGACGAGAGCGAACGCAGTGGCGCCGTGTTTCTGACCGCCAAAGACCGGCTCGATGAGCATCACGAGCTGATGCTCGTCCCGGGACGCCGGGACGGCAAGGTGATCCAGCAGATTTCGTTCCGGTGCGCCAGCCTGGCTGACGTGAAAGAGATCTACCGGCTGCTGGTGGAGCGCAAGGTGCCGATCAACCGCGCCGTGAGCCACGGTAATGCCGTCGGCGTCTATTTCCAGGATCCCGATGGCAATCAAGTGGAAGCCTACTGGCCCACCGGGGTGGACTGGCCCCAGCCCTTTGGCAAACCGATCGATCTCAGCGCGCCCGACGAGGTGATATTAGCCAACCTGACATAGCAAAAGGAGTTCGCTGTAAAAGATGGCGCAAGATCTAAGAAGCTATTTGGAACTGGTCAAGTCGAAGAAGCCCGATGACTTCCAGATCATCACCAGGGAAGTCAACCCCGCCTACGAAATCACCGCGCTCGTCGCCAAGTTGGAGAGCGAAGCGAAACGGAGGCCGATCCTCCTCTTTGAGAAGGTCAAGGGAACCGAATTTCCGGTTTTGACCAATCTCCACGCGAGCCGCTCACGGCTCGCCCTGGGGATGAATGTC
>JACPFH010000345.1 GCA_016183075.1 Deltaproteobacteria bacterium
GCAGGTTGATGCAGCAGTACAATTGTGTTGGCTGCCATGAGATCGAGCAGCGCGGCGGGTTCGTTCGCAAATTGTATGAAAATCCGGCGCTCGCTCCGCCGCCGCTCAATGGCGAGGGAGAGAAAGTCCAGTCCCACTGGCTATTTGGCTTTCTCAAGCAGCCGGTCCCGGTGCGCCCGTGGCTCGACATCCGCATGCCCACATTCGGCTTCACGGACGATGAAGCCAACCGCTTGGTGGCTTATTTCAACGGGCTTTCGAAGGTCGAAATCCCCTACGCCTACTTCGAGGACTGGATGGTCCCCAAGGAGAATTTGGAGGCCGCCCGCAGCCTGTTTTCAAAGGAGTACTTCGATTGCCTGAGCTGCCACCAGCAGGGAGACAAGAAACCCGAAGGTCCTCAGGAGGGCTGGGCGCCGGATTTGGCGCTGGCGCGAAGCCGCCTGAACCCGGAATGGATCCTCAAGTGGTTGCGCGACCCGCAAAAAATTCAGCCCGGGGCCAAGATGCCCTCGTTTTATCCCGGCGGACCTGATAATATTCTGGGAGGCAAGGATGATAGGCAGATCGAGGCGCTTAGAGACTACATCATGACGCTGGGGAAGCTGCCGCCGGCAGCCGGTAGTCCTAGGGTCGCATCGCGTCGATCAGAGTCGGTTTCCAAAAATCCACGCTAGTGCGCGTGAAAGGAGGGTAAGATGAAAAAAGCCGTGTCGTTGGCATTTGTGGCAGCCTTCACGGGGCTATGGTTATCCCAGGTGTGGGCCTATGAGGGAGGAAGCGTTAAGGACGGTGGAACCATTTCGGGCGCGGTGAAGTTCAAAGGATCGGCACCGGCGCCAAAGAAGCTCGATATCAACAAGGATAAAGAGGTTTGCGCCAAGACGCCCAAGAACGATCCTAGTCTGATCGTCTCAGGCGGGAATCTGGTCAATGCCGTAGTCTCTATTACGGATATCAAGAAGGGTAAGAAGGCGGACCCGCAGAAAGTCACCCTGGACCAGAAAGGTTGTGAATACCATCCGCATGTCGTGGCCCTCGTTGCCGGCTCTTCCGTCGAGATTCTCAACCCCGACGGGATTCTCCACAACGTGCACAGCTACAGCAAGGTGAATAGCGCGTTCAACGTGGCCCAGCCTAAGTTTAAGAAAGCCATGACCCAGAAGATCGACAAGCCCGAGATCATCAGCGTCAAGTGCGATGTCCACGGCTGGATGAGCGGTTGGTTATTCGTGGCGGAGCATCCTTACTTCAGCGTGACCGACAAAAGCGGGAGCTTTAAACTCACGGATGTGCCTCCCGGGACTTACACCGTGGAGGTTTGGCACGAGACACTGGGCAAGCAAACTCAAAAAGTCACCGTCAAGTCTAAGGAAGAGGCGAAGGTGACCTTCGAGATGGGAAAGTAATAAGCGCCCTTTCTCCGCTTGAACCGTCTGGGCTTCGATGAGCGAGCAACTGTGGTCGGTACTGCCTATTCTGCTGCTAATTCTAGCTGCTGAGTACGTCAACGGTTGGACGGACGCGCCGAACTCTATCGCTACTGTCGTCTCAACCCGGGTTCTGGCTCCTTACCACGCAGTGGTTATGGCGACGGTCCTCAACATCTTTGGGGCGATGTCAGGTACCGCCGTGGCTGCAACGATCGGGAAAGACATCGTCGACCCGGCAATTATTAATGTCACGACGGTGGCCGCGGCCATGGTGGGAATTGTCGTGTGGAGTACCCTGGCCTATTACATGGGCGGCCTTCCAACCAGTGAGAGTCATGCCCTGGTGGCAGGACTGGCGGGGGCCGGTCTGGCCACGTCGGGCCCGTCAGTGCTGGTGTGGGAAGGGTGGCGCAAGGTTTTTATTGGTTTGGGCTTTTCCACTTTCTTGGGATTTCTCGGAGGCCTGGCGATCATGTCGGTGCTCTACCGTATTTTCTACCACAGCCGGCCCGGGACCATCCGAGTCATTTTTGGACGCTTGCAGCTTTTGTCGGCGGCCTTTATGGCTTTTAGCCACGGCAGCAACGACGGGCAGAAATTCATCGGGGTTTTTACGTTGGCGCTTGTTCTTGGAGGTATCCTGCCGGAGTTTCGAGTCCATCTTTGGGTTATCTTGCTGTGCGCAACAACGATGGGCATCGGGACTGCGCTCGGAGGCTGGAAAATTGTTCGAACCATGGGTATCCGTCTGACCAAGTTGGAGCCGGTCCATGGGTTCTCGGCGGAAACATCGGCTGCTTTGGTCATAGAGGCAGCATCCCGGTTGGGCATACCTCTGAGCACGACCCATACCATCAGCACATCGATTATGGGGGTGGGGTCGGTTCAGAGGTTTTCCGCGGTGCGTTGGGGAGTTGCCGGCGAGATTGTGGCTGCCTGGATATTGACTGTCCCTGTGTGCGGGCTCATTGCCTATGTGGTGGCCTGGCTGATTTCTTCTCTCTAAGAACTTTTTTGCCGTTCCATTCTGGTTAGAAAAAATCTCCAGGCCCGCTCCAGATCCACCGGCGGAAGCGCTTCCCTGCTTCGCCGGCTTGACTCATCGCCGGTAAGCAGCGTAGGGGTGCCGATCTGCAAGGCGCCGTAAAGGATGTCCGCAGCCTCCTCCAGATAGATCGCCATCACCACCGCTTCCGGGATCGTCCTTCCCACCGTCACCTGGCCGTTGCCGCGAAGCAAGATCGCCGGTTTTTCCCCTAGGGCCACAGCGACCTCCTCGCCGAGCTGCGGCGTGGAGACAAGATCGGTTTTGACAAAGACAGGGACGCCGCCGGAAAAAAAGCTGCCGTGATTGTGAACCGCGTCGATCCTTTTCTCCGTGACGGAGAAATAGTTGGCCGTGCGCGCGTGGATGCGGGCGATCGCGCCCACGTCCTTGCGCGCAGTAAAGATCGCGGTGTGGAGCGGCGTTTCGAAGGGCGCGGCCTTTTTGCCCTGAACCACCTCGCCGTTGAGATTGAGGACGAGCAGGTCCTTCTCTGCCACGAGCGCGAGGCTCATGCGGGGCGTCAGAACGAAGAGATCCGAGTCGGGGATGCGAGCGCTCACGTGACCGAAGCCCTGCACGAGACCCTCGTGAGAGAGGATCCGGCAAGCGGCGACGAGATCGCGGCGGATCCGGGCAAGGTATTTTTTCACGGCAGCCCTTTAAATTACGACGAATTTGCGCTAAAAAACAAGTTCAAAATTTCGCGCCAAAATTTCCATGGCCAAGACAAAAATCGGAACCATTTTCGATTGGCGCAGCTCGGCGCCGGGTCTGGCGCTCTTCAGGCTGAGGCCAGAGGAGGGCCACCGGTTTCCTCCTTATAAGGCGGGCCAGTACATCGCGCTCCAGCGCAACGACTGCCGGCTGACCAAGAAGGTGATCCACGCGGACAAGAGGGTCGAATACGTCACGCTGTATGATGACAAGGGAAACGTAAAGCGCGGGCCGGTGACCCACTCCTATTCGATCGCCTCAGCCCCTTTCGAGACCGAGGAGCAGGGCTGGCTCGATTTTTACGTGATTCTGGAAAAGGACGAGAACGGGCTCCTGGGAAGGCTGACCGAGTCGATGTTCCGGATGGACGCCGAAAAGGACAACAAGCTCGCCTACTATGATAAGATCGCGGGCGATTTCACCCTCGATAAGAGGGCGAACGGAATGAAAAACGTGGTGCTCGTGGGCACCGGCACCGGCATCGCCCCTTTCATCTCTATGATCAAGCAGCTCGATCACGAGGCGGGCCGGGGAAAGAGCGACGCCATGCGGTATACGGTCCTCCACACGAACCGCACTTATGACGAGCTCGACTACTACAAAGAATTCTGCGCGATCGAAAAGGCGGGGCGGTTCGATTTCGTTTACGTCCCTTCCGTGAGCCGCCCGACGCCGCGGGACATGGAGAATCCCACGATGGGCAAAGCACGAGCGAATAATCTCCTTCGTCACATGCTGGGCATGCCGCTCAAAGAAGAGCAGGACCTCCAGGAGGCCGCGACGGACGGCCGGGATAACACGAAGCTCAAGGCGGCGCTGGACAAAACCGTGCGCCCCGTCGTCCCCGCGCAGCATCCGCTCCAAGAGCTTCGGGACCGAATGCAGCCCGAAACGACCGTGATCGTCACCTGCGGCAACCCGTGGTCCATGGAAGACATCAAATACGCCGCCGAATCCAACCACATGCGCTTCGAGAAGGAAGACTGGTAGAGCGGCCGGCTGGCGTCTATCCTCATTCAAACACTCTCCGCCACGAGACCCAATTCCTACAGGCCTTGACTTTCACTTTACTTCTCGCTAAAAAGTAAAGGGGAGGTTTCTTCCATGCGTGAAGTAAAGCTTTCAAGCAAGAACCAGATCGTGATCCCGCGGGAAGTCA
>JACPFH010000319.1:0-5999 GCA_016183075.1 Deltaproteobacteria bacterium
TGCGCATGGAATTTGCCCTCACCCTCGCCCTCTCCCGCGACGGGAGAGGGAAGTTGATCATGTAGGGGCCAAAATTTATTTCGGATTAGGCTTAACATCTACGCCGCCAGGCATACCGGCGACTCCGATTACCGCACGGGAATCCATAGAGGAGGGGATATGTACGAAGCGGGTGGGTTTATTGTGCATTTTTTTAGCGGAGAAAAAGTGAAGCATCTGGCGAAAGGCTATGAGATCGTTGAGATCGATGAGTTTGAGGAAGGAAAGCTTCCCAGAAAATTGTTTCGGATAACACTCAGGAAACAAGGAGCCAATTGATGGACGGAGAAAATCCGGTCGGACAAGAACAATCTAATTGGTCTCCTTCATCTTTGCCCGCCTATCAGGTAAACTCCACTTATCTGATTTAGCTGCCGCCTCTTGGCAGATTCTCTTTTTCCCTCGCAGGGACCATTCGGGGGAGGAATCGAATCTTTTGCTCGAGGACGAATCGAATTTGAAGATGTTCAACGGAAAAATGGTCGCAAGTATTATTGCAACGTTTCTTTTACTTGGTCACGCTTTCGCGCAGCCGGTGGCCGACCAGGAAATCTTAGCCCGCATAGCCAAGGATGGTCCGGCGAAAGGAAGCGAAAAGGCGCCGATCACTCTGATCGAGTTCTCGGATTTCCAGTGCAGCTTCTGCCGCAAGTTCTGGCAAACGACCTTGCCCCAGATCCAGCAAAAATATATCAAGACCGGCAAGGCAAGGTTTGTCTATCGCCACCTTGCCATTCTCGGGAAACCTTCGCTCGCAGCCGCCCAGGCGTCGGAGTGCGCCCACGAGCAAGGGAAGTTTTGGGACTACCATGATAAGCTCTTCGCGAGCGCCGGTTCCCCGCTGGCTTTTACGCGAGGGAGGCTGGAGGGCTACGCCAGAGAGTTGGCGCTGAAAGGCGAGGTCTTTAACCGGTGTCTCGAATCGGAGAAGTACTTAAAGAAAGTTGAAGGAGAGACTGCGATGGGAGCGTTTCTGGGGGCGCGAGGCACTCCAACGTTTTTTCTCAATGGCCGGCTAATCGTCGGCGCTCAACCTTTTGACGTTTTTGCATCCGCCATTGAGAAAGAGCTTAAAGGGGCATCTTCTTCTCCCAAGAAGAAGCCATGAAGGGTTACCATGTATCCGGTTCTGTTCCAGCTTGGTCCTTTTACGGTTTACAGTCTGGGGGCGCTCTGGGCATTCGCCGCGGTGTGCGCCACGTGGGTGGTCCAACAGGAGTTGAAGCGGTATCGCTTCGATCCGGAACTTGCCTCCTCGATGGTCTTGATCGCGGCGCTCGGAGGCCTCGTCGGCGCTAGAGCCCTTTTGATCTTGGAGGAATGGGATAGCTTTCTTCGCGCGCCGTGGGTTTTCATTTTTAGCGGCGCGGGATTTAGCTGGTTCGGGGGGCTTTTCGGCGGGGCCTTGGCGGTGGCCTGGTGGATACGGCGCAGGGGTTTGCCGTGGCTCAAGCTGGCCGATATTGCCGCGCCGGCGCTGGCATTGGGCTACGGTATCGGACGCATCGGTTGCTTTCTCGCGGGAGATGCGACGTGGGGAAAAGTAACGGATGTCCCCTGGGCCATGGCGTTTCCCAACGCGGTCTTCGGCTGGGTCGATCCTTTGACCGGCGTGCCGTATCCCCCGGGAGTAAGAGTGCATCCCACGCAGCTCTACGAGCTTATCCAGTCGTTGAGCGTCTTCGGCGTCCTATGGCCCCTCAGGAAAAAGGGTTATCCCGACGGAACTATGTTCTGGCTTTATTTGACTCTGGCAGGATCGATGAGGTTTATGGTGGAGTTCTGGCGTGTCAATCCGGTAATTGCCCTGGGCATGACCGAGTATCAGTGGTTCAGCTCAGCGCTGGTCATAGCCGGCGTTTACCTGCTCTATCGGCTAAGGATGTCGAGCCATGCGCGACCTGTTTGAAAGAGGTTCTTGGGCAGCGCCTGATGAGAGATGAAAAAAGGCCGAGTGATCGCTTGTTGCCTTCTAACCGCGATTTCTGCGGGTCCACGGTCCCCAACGAGACTCTGCTCGTAAACCAGGATGGAGGCCTCCAAAATGTGGTCGTCATTATCCATGGAACGGAAGGCATAAGAACCCCAAGTCGGCCGCAAAGCCCCGTGCTCGACAACAAAAACTGCGCCTTTGTCCCGCATGTTCAGGTAGTGCCCGTAGGGAGTGAGATAGTTCTGCTGAACAGTGACCCCATTCTCCATAATGCCCATGCCCGGCTCGGCTCCGAGACACTCTTTAATGAGGGTCTGCCTAGATGGCGGCGGGTAACGAAACGTCTGGCGCGCGCTGGAATCATCGTCGTCACGTGTGATGTCCTCCACACATGGATGAGCGCCTACATTGTTGTTACATCCAGTCCGCACTTCGCGGTGACGGACAGAAAGGGCGAATTTATCATAGAGCATGCGCCGGCCGGCCGTTACGACCTGGAGTTCTGGCATGAGAAGTTGGGAAAACAGCGAAGGAAAATTTTTGTCGAGGAGGCGCAAACTTCCGGGATCGAGGTCACTTTTCCCTGCGCTTCTTGTTAAACGATCTGATGATTCTCAAACTATAGTCTTTTGAACAAATGGAGTTTTGAAGCAACTTCCAAAGAGTGAAGATCAGCAACAACACAACAAAGGGGGCGTACTCCCATGTCGAGAAGTGGAACCTGTTTCGCTTTATCTGTGTTCCTGTTTGTCTTCGGTTTTGTCGTGTCCGCGAGGGCCGCAGAAAAAAAAGAGCCGGAGGCGGGAATGGAAATGCATCATCCTAAGGGGTGGCAATTCACCATGCCTAAGGGTGACCCGGCGAAGGGGCGCGCGGCCTTCGAGAAGTTCGAGTGTTACTCCTGTCATGAGGTACGGGGAGAAAAGTTTCGACCTCCCACCGGAGAGGCCGTGGGACCCGAGCTAAGCCAGATGGGGCCCCAGCATCCGGTGGAATACTTTACCGAGGCGGTCATCAACCCCAGCGTGGTGGCGGAGAACCGATACCGCGGGCCGGACGGGAAATCGAAGATGCCAAGCTTTAACGAAGACATGACGGTTCAGGAACTGATCGACCTATCGGCATATCTGGCGTCCCTGAGACCCAAGGAGCGTCCCAAGTCCGCTACGGGGGAAGGAAAGGTCATCGCCCTGGTCGCCGCGAGCCGGGAGATCGTCTTGGAGCACGGAGAGATCAAAGGCTTTATGGGCGCGATGACCATGGGGTACAAGGTGGAGTCGCCGAAGCTTCTTCAAGGGCTTAAGCCGGGCGATAAGGTTCGGTTCACCATTGATACCGACAAGGGAACGATCGTCAAAATCGTCAAGGAACGGAAGTAACGACTCATGAGCATGGAGAAAGAGACGTAATGATGGCGCGTCCACGGCAGCGATACCCCCTAAAGGTGAACGATGGCTGAGGAACTAACCGGTGCGGCGACGGCTGATCGCACGTTCGCCGCTGTCGCCCGGCGTCTGATCGGCGGTTTCCGGCTCGCATACCTGCCGGTGCTTCTCACATACTTCTGCTACGGGGCGAGCGCCATCACAGGCGTGGCGCGCGTCTTCTTCGAGAAAGACGCTCTACAACTTACGCCGGCGGAAGTTGCGGGCATTGCCTTCTGGCGAGCCCTGTGCTCATTGGCGGGGTATGGAGCGCTCGCTACGGTCATTGAGACGAAAGGCGCTTTTCTGGTTGCCATGCTGCTCGTGACCGTCGGGTTCATGGTCCAGGACGTCGTCGCCGACGCTTTGAGCGTCGAAGTGGCGCAGAACGAAGAAGAGATCGGCCAGATCCAGGCCCTCGGTCGCATGGCCCTGCTTGCCGGCAGCATCAGCGTCGCGTACCTAGGCGGTTGGCTGGCGGGCAGGATTGGCACCCAGGGCGTGTTCGCGATCGCGATGGTCCTGCCGCTGATCGTCGCTGCGAGCGCGCCATGGGTCCGCGCGCGTTCACGAGAGCGCGTAAACCCGCCGGACAACGGTCCCCTGAGCGGCGCGAATGCCCGCCTGGTGATCGGGGTAGGGCTCGGCTATGCCGGGCTCGGCATCTTGTTGGAGACCCTTGCGACGCCGTTCTCTCAGGAAATCGTGCTGGTCGTATCGGGTGTGCTTATCGGATTTTTACTGGCCCGCGTGGGTATCTCACGAGAGGTCATCATCGCTGCTTTGGTGATCTTCCTCTTTCGGGCGGTGCCCGGGGTGGGCCAGGGTTACAGCTACTGGGCGATCGACAGGCTCGGCTTCGACCAGGAGTTTCTGGGCGTTCTCGCGCAGGTCAGCTCAGTGCTGAGTCTGGCCGGGCTCCTCGTGTTCAGGAAGACGATTGTCCGACGGCCGGTGAGCTTTACGCTCTTGTGGGTGGTTGTGGCCGGGACGGTCTTGTATCTCCCAAGCATAGGGCTCTTTTACGGCGCCAACGAGTGGCTCGGCATCAGCGCGCGAACATTTGCTTTCATCGACACCACAATATCGGCGCCGCTGGCTCAGCTTACCATGGTGCCGATGCTGGTCCTCATCGCGAAGTCGGCTCCTCCCGGCGCCGAGGCAACGATGTTCGCGATCATGGCGTCGCTCATGAATCTCGCTCTTTCTGCAAGCGAGCTGTTCACCCGTTACTTGAATACGGCATTCCAGGTCACGCAGCAGGACTACTCAAATCTCGGCCTGCTGATGATGACCGTTGGCGCAATAGGGCTGCTGCCCCTAGTGGCCCTTCCGCTGTTGCGACGGGCGGAGAGAAACAGGTGAGAAGCGACATGATCCGTTGCATGGCCGACACGGGGGTCACAGGGAAAACCATAAGCACGGCAGCAAAGGAGATGACCAAAGTGCCACTTCAGGGTATCGTCCTCCTCGATCTCCAGGGCAAAGAAAGCCGCTTGACGGAGCACGCGCGCGAATTCCTGCTCCTGATCTTTCTGCGTCATCTGGCCTGACTGGCCTGCCAGGAGCACCTCAGGGAGGTGCAGGCAGCGCAGGACAAGTTGGAACAGCTCGGCGTGGCCGTTGTCGTAGTCTCTTTCGCGGCGCCGGAGCGGTTATCGTACTACCAGCGAGTTCACCGGTGGCCGTTTACTCTCCTTGCAGATCCGTCCCGCGAAGCGTACGGCTATTTTGGGCTCAAGCGCCTCCCTTGGTACCGAGTGTTCTCGATGCCGACGCTTAAATTGTATTTTAGTCTGCTGCGCCGCGGCAGAAAGATGGAAAATTACGGTCGGGACGATTATTTTCAGGCCGGTGGAGACTTTTTGCTCGACCGGGAAGGAAGGGTGCTGTTTTCCTATCACAGCCATGATCCGGCTGATCGACCGCCGGTTAGCCGGCTGCTCGACGAGGTCGGGAGGGCACGAAGGGAAAGAAAATCCCGTAAATGAAAAGGCGAGGCAAACCTAAGACGCCTTTTTTTCCAGCGCTTCCTTTCCCGAGTTCGGGTGGACGGTAAGAACCGCGCAGGGTGCGCTGCGAACCACCTTTTCCGTCACGCTGCCTAAAAGTAGATGGGCAAACCCGGATCGCCCGTGGGTGGCCATGACGATCATATCCGATCCTTCCATTTTGGCGCGCTGAGCGATTGCTTTATCCGGCCTTCCTATGTCCGTCTTTTCTCGCACTCTTAACCAGGGGGTGAGATCGGAGAAGTTGTCGTTCAGAAAGCGCGCCATGGCCGCCTCATAGCGGTGCAGGATCGGGGCCGCCAGACGATGAACGGTATCGAGCGCCTCGGCGCTCTTGAATTGATCGCCGTGTTGGACGAGCTCCTCCGGCGTTACAACCCGGTAGACGGTAACTTCGGCGCCAACCGAGCGGGCCAGCTCAAGGGCGTAGCGGACTCCGACTTTGGAGATTTCGGAAAGGTCTGTCGGGGCAAGAATCTTGTGAATCTTTTGCACCTTCGCCTCCTTGACTGGCAGCGGTCTTCTTTTCTGTGAAAATCTAGGAGCACAAACCGTGCCAAGCGTATACCCCCCGCGAGGCGGTCAAAGGAT
>JACPFH010000319.1:6041-6578 GCA_016183075.1 Deltaproteobacteria bacterium
CTCCGGTTTTATTTTCGCAGCGATGAGAAATTTTTGATATCAGGCTGGAGGCGATTCCAGTCCGGCCAGGCGTGCCAGGGCTCTTTGGGTGAAGACTTTGACCATGCGCTTGCGGTACCAGTAATCCAAATCCGCGTTGTCCAGCGGATGCGCGACCTTTGCAGCCGCCTCAGAAACCCCCTCGATCAACTCCCGAGTGACCTTCTTTCCTTCGAGAAGCGAGGCCTCCTCGATTACTTTCGGCGCCGAGCCCACCGCCGTCAGCACCACGCGCGCATGGCGACAATCCCCCCCGTCGCCCGTATCCAACACTGCCGCCACCCCCAACACCGGAAAATCAAACGATCCCCGGCGCCGTAGCTTGAGATACGCGTTGCGCCACCCCAAGGTCTCGTCAGGAATCACGAGCCCCTTTAGCACTTCGTCAGCCGCTTTACCCGAGTAATCGATCCCATCGTCCCGATACAGCTCTTCCAACTTGACCCGCCGCTCTCCCTCAGCCCCTACCAACACCGCCTCCGCTTGCAAACTCACCAG
>JACPFH010000320.1 GCA_016183075.1 Deltaproteobacteria bacterium
CTTGCCTATGTCGTTTTGGCCAACCACGACCGCGTCAGGTTCCATTTGCTCGGCGCGCGCTCCTCGGCCACCCCGTTTTTCCGCGGGCGCCATCGCATTATCGACTTGATCGGTTTTTTGTCGAAGGTCTCACCCACCGGCCCGCTGGAACTGGGTCCCGCGTTGGGGGAACATCTGCGCAAACTGCGTCGACCTGGTAAGGCGATTCTCATCTCAGATTTTCTCACACCTGCGCCATCCTACCAGCGTGGATTAAACCTGCTTCGGGCCTTCAACCTCGATATCGCCGTCATTCAAATCCTAAGCCGCCAGGAGGTCGATCCGCCGTTTCCCCGGGGAAGCCTGGCGGTGGCGGATTGCGAGAGCGGTGTCATGGCGAGGCTTCAATGGAACCGACCTGTTGCGGCTGAGTACCACCGGCGGCTGGAGCGCCATAACCGCGAGCTCAAAAGTTTCTGTCACCAAGCGGGGATCCGCTATTCGGTCTTTTTCACGGATCGGGAGTTGAGCGGATATGTCCTGGAAACCTTGCCCGCCATCGGCCTTTTCAAGTGACCGGTATGGAGTTTCTTAATCCGGCCGCGCTCCATGCTTTCTGGCTCGTGCCGCTTTTGGTTGCAGCGTATCTGATCCGAGGGCGGCCGCGCCGCGTGGTCTTCTCGAGCCTGCTTTTGCTTGAGGACCTTGCGGCCCGCTCCTCAGAGCGCCCATGGAGCATCCTTCGCCTGCCGCCGATCTTTTTTCTTCAGCTTCTCCTGCTCGCGCTGCTCATCTTCGCCATGGGCGAGCCCGTCTTTTCCACGCGGCCTGTCATCGTCGGCCTTGTCTTGGACACCTCAGCGAGCATGCAAGCGCTCGAGGGTGAAAGGAGCAGATTTGAGCTGGCACAAGAGGAGGCCCGAAACCTGCTTGGGCATGTATCACCGCGCGCTCGAATCGACCTTTTCCACACCGTTCCCGCGATCGAGCGGGTGGGCCAGGGCGCGCTCGCTCGCGCTGACGCGATATCCGTAATTTCCTCGCTTAGCCCTTACGATCTCGGAGAGCCTCCGATCGATTACGGGGCGGAGTTGCAGCGTATACGGAAGGAGGGGAATTACGATCAGCTTTTTTTTATCACCGACCGTCCGGTGCGGGGTCGCGGCGAGGCCATCCGGGTTGTCACCGTCGGGAGAGCGCAGGACAATCTCGCGGTCACTTCGTTCCAGCTTACCCGCTCGTCCCTGACCAAGCCTGCTTTGACGGCCAGAGTCGAGGTAAGCAATTTCTCCCCTAAGGAGCAGAGCGTAAATGTTTCCCTGAAGGGAGAGGGAAGGATTATCGCCGCGCGCGGCGTCCGAATGGGCCCGCGAGGCCGGACCGAGGCTACCTTTGAAGCCCTTCCTGCGCATCCTTACTACGAGGCGGAACTGGTCGCGCGCGATGGCCTCGCGCTCGATAACCGGCGATTTGCCGTTGCGCCGGCCTCCAGGGCCGTAAAAGTGCTCGGCGTCTCGCCCAGGCCCGAAGCGCTGTTAAGTTTGCGCTCAATTCCGGGCGTGAGCATAGAAGTTATCCCGCCCAAGGATTACGCCAGGATCGCGGACGAGGATCAGGCGCTGGAGATTTTCCATTTATCCGCTCCCTCTGTGTTGCCGCAAAGCCACGCCGTGCTCATCCTTCCCCCGGAGCAAAACCCGTTCGTTCGAGTTGGCAAGGCATTGAGCCATCCTCTCATCTCGGGATGGCGTGAACCCCACCCGCTCACCCGCTATATCAATTTCGCGTTGTTTCGTCCCGCGTATGCGCGTCCGCTACGCCCTTTATCGGCGGCGAGCGAGACCATTATCGATAGTCCTGAGGGCCCGCTGGCGCTCGCTGTGGAAGAGCGGGGCTTTCGCTATGTCATTCTCGGTTTCGATCCGCTTCCCTATCTTGGCAAAGGAAATCTCCCCGTGTCGATCTTTACCTTGAACCTTCTCGATTGGCTCCAAGGGGCGAGCGGTGGCGGGAGCACGATCACCGGAGAGCCATTTTTCTTACGCGCCCGGCGCGGTGGCATGCTGTTAACCCCCAGGGGAGCGCAGTATCCCGTGCGTGAGGAGGGACAGACTTTCTCCCGCACCTATTACCAGGGGGTGTATCAGATCGCGCGCGGTACCGAGAGAGAATACCGGGCCGTAAACTTCCAAGATGCCAGGGAGTCCGACCTTCACAATCCCACGCCGATCAGTTTTTCGGCGCGCCCGGAAGCCTTTCGGGGCGAGTCCCTCTTCGCGCCTCTCTGGCCGTATCTTCTTCTCTTTGCCGTCGTGCTGTTCTTCCTGGAGTGGTTTTTTAACCCTCTTGCCTTCCCGGCGGCCCCGAGCCAGCGCGCGGATTACCGCCGGGCCAGCTAGCGGCAATGTCGACTTTTTTCTCCCAACTCCATCTTGTCCACCCGATTTATCTTTGGCTGCTCCTCCTTTTGCCGCTTCTATGGTTGCGTTGGCGCCGCCGCGGGCTTGGCGCGGTGTTGTGGCGCTCGTGCGCCTTGGTTGCGTTGGTGCTCGCCCTTGCGGGACCCGAATGGACGCAGGAGACCACGATCGAACGGGAGCCGGAGAAAATCGAGCGCATTTTCGCTTTTGATCTTTCGCGCAGCATCCCTGACGGGATGAAGGCCTGGATGGTAGAGAAGGCGAAGCGAGAGCTGGGCGTAAAGCGCGAGGAGCGGACCTTTGTATTCGCTCGGGAAGTCAAGGAGGTCAAGGACTGGGAAAGGTGGGTGGGCGGCAAAGCAGCCAGCGATACCCTGGGCGCGCAGCGGACCAATTTAGAAGCTCTCCTGAGCGCGGTGTTGCGTTTGCCTACCGCTTCCCGGACTCTCTTTCTTTTCACCGACGGCTGGGAGAATGAAGGCTCGGCGCGGCGTCTCTTCCTGTCGCTGCCTCATTCGGGCCTGAGAGTTTCCCCCCTCTTTCCCGCCGGGCAGTACGAAGTCGCCAACGTGGCGGTTACAAGGGTTTTCGGGCCGCATCAGGGCACGAGCGGGGATGGAGTCCGTTTGAAACTGATCGTAGAGAATTACGGCTCCAGGGAAGTGGAAGGGGCGCTGGTTTTGCGGCGCGACGGTGAGCTCCTGCGAAGCGAAGCGGTGAGGATCGGGCCGGGAAGCCGCATCCACGATTTTCAGAGCTCGCTCAAGGAGGGACCCCTCACTTCCTTCCAGGTTCAATTTGCGCCCCGAAACCCCGCACTGGATCGCTTCCCGCAGGACAACCAGGCAACGGCTTGGATTGCGGTCCGGCCCAAAGCAAAGGTTTTGCTCCTTGGCGCCCGCGCCAGCGAAAACCGCTACCTGGCGGAGATTCTGAAGCGACGGGGCTTTGAGGTGACCTCGCTGGCCGGAAACGGAGCGCCTCCTTCGCCGGCGGCTTACGCGGTCGTGATTTTCAACAACGTCGAAAGACAACGGTTCTCCCCGGCCTATCTGGCGGAGGTGGAGCGGCAGGTCGCCGCGGGAAAAGCCTTCGTGATGCTTGGCGGCGAGGGGAGCTTTGGCCCGGGCGGCTACCGGCAGACTCCCATCGAGAGGGTTTTGCCGGTGGAGCTCAGGGAGCCAAAGAAGGAAGAAAAGAACCGCGCGGTGGTTCTCGTCATCGATAAATCCGGGAGCATGCGGGAGGAAGACAAGCTCGTCTACGCAAAAGAAGCAGCCAGAGCAATGGCGCAGCAAATGGGAGATAAGGATCTCCTTGGCGTGGTGGGCTTCGATGTGGCTCCGTTCGTGGTTGTCCCGCTGTCCCCGCTGGCGCGGATTCGCGCAAGCTTCGGTGCGGAAGTCAAGCGATTGAAAGCCGGCGGGAAGACCTATCTCCCCCCGGCCATCGTGGAAGCCAGGCGCCAGTTGGAGCGCCAGCCTGCCAACCGCAAGCATGTGATCATCCTGAGCGATGGAGAGACCGGGGGGAGCGGGGGGGACTACGTTGATCTGGTCACGGCCATGAAAGATGAGCTCAAGATTACCGTTTCCGCCGTAGCCATTGGCGAGGAGGCCAACCTTGTCCTGCTCAAAAGAATCGCGCACTATGGCGGCGGGCTGTTTCATCACACCTATGATCCCAAGACCCTCCCCCAGATCGTCTTGGAAGAAGTCCAGGAAAAGCCGCAAGCAACGCCTCTGGTGGAGAAGGAAATTGTTCCCGTGGCGGTGCGCGGTTCGGAGATCCTGACCGGCCTTGCCTCCCGGACCTATCCGCCGCTCAGAGGTTACATCGAGACGGAAATCAAAAAAGGGGCCAAACTCGATCTCGGTGTTCCGCGCGAGAACAGCATGGCGCCGCTTTTGGCCTCGTGGAGTTTTGGCCAGGGCAAGGCCGTCGCGTTTACCACCGATCTGCACGGGCGCTGGAGCAAAGATTGGATCGGGTGGGAGGATTTGGAGCGGTTTTGGGGCCGGATTTTGGAGTGGTTGGTGCCGCCGAAGGAGAGCCTCCCCCCGCATGAGATTAGGGTTAACCCGGAGGGTAATCAC
>JACPFH010000325.1 GCA_016183075.1 Deltaproteobacteria bacterium
CGGCGGCGCGCGCGTGCAGGTGCAAGCTCGGGATCTCTGTATTTTGCGCGAGGAGCTGGCGTTTGGCTCGGCCCTTGCGGATGCGACTTTTGCCATGCAGGCGCTCGGCAGCTACCCAATCACTCTGGCGGGAAATGAGGCGCAGAAGGCCCGCTACCTGCCGCCGATCGCCCGGGGCGAGGTCATGGCCGCATTCGCCCTGACCGAGCCTCAGGCAGGCTCCGATGTCTCTTCGCTGCAAACGCGCGCCGTGAAGCGCGACAAAGCATACTCGCTTACGGGTATCAAGCGGTTTGTCTCCAACGCGGGTTTGGCGGGAACCTATGTCGTCTTCGCCTCTACGGATCCGGAAAAGAAAGGCAAGGGCATAAGCGCGTTCATCGCGGAGGCGGCGAGTCCTGGTTTGGTGCTCAAGGAGAAGACGCGCCTCATCTCACCCCATCCGATCGGCGCCATCGCCTTCGAAGGATGCGTGGTTTCGGAGGCCAACCTCCTGGGGCAGGAGGGCGACGGGCTGAGAATCGCCCTGGGCACTCTCGATACGCTGCGCTGCACCGTCGGGGCGGCCGCGGTGGGATTGGCGCGCCGGGCTTTGGCCGAGGCGCTGGAGTACAGCCGGAAGCGGCAGCAGTTCGGGCGGGAGATCGCTCAATTCCAGGGTATTCAGTTCAAGCTTCCCGACATGGCTACGGAGCTTGAAGCGGCGCGGTTGCTCGTTTACCAGGCGGCCTGGCTCCATGATATCGGGGATCAACGCCTCAAACAGAAATCCTCAATGGCCAAGCTTTTTGCCACCGAGGCGGCGCAGCGGATTGTGGATCAGGCGCTCCAGATCCACGGCGGGGTTGGGGTCGTAGAGGGGACGCCCGTCGAGCGGTTGTATCGCGATGTGCGGTCGCTTCGGATTTACGAGGGAACCTCAGAGATCCAAAAGCTCGTCATTGCACGGAGCCTGCTAGAGGAGGCAAGAGGCAATAGGCAATAGCATCCTCTCAGGAGAAGTTGTTCTTGCCGTTTATCTTATCTATTGCCTGGTGCCTGACGCCTATTGCCTAATTTCAGGAGGAAACCATGGATTTTGAACTGTCTGAAGAACTAGTGGCGGTAAGGGACCTCGCCCGCGACTTTGCGCAAAAAGAGATTGCGCCGTCGGCGGCCCGGGATGACCGGGAGCACAAGTTCCGCAAAGACCTGGTGTTAAAAATGGGAGAGCTTGGCTTTTACGGCTCGGTGATTTCTGAGAGCTACGGCGGTAGCGGGCTAGGATACCTCGCTATGGCGCTGATCACCGAAGAAGTTGCCCGCGTCCACAGCGCCATGAGGGTATTCATGAACATGCAGGTGGGTCCGGCGCTGACGATCCTCAATTTTGGCACCGAGGAGCAAAAGCGGCAGTGGATTCCGCCCTTGATCCGCGGCGAGAGCGTCAGTTGCTTCGCCATCACCGAGCCCGATGCCGGGTCGGACGTGGCTGCGCTGCGCACGACGGCCGTCTCGGAAGGCGACAGCTATGTGCTCAACGGCAGCAAGATCTGGATTTCCAATGCTCCGGTTGCCGACACGGCGCTGATTTATGCTTCCACCGACCGGGCGCAAAAGCACCGGGGCATGTCTGCGTTCTACGCCGATCTCAACCAGCCCGGCGTGAGCCGGCGCCCCATGGACACCCTCGGCGTGCATTGTTCCCCGATCGGCGAGATCACCTTTGAAAACTTCCGAGTTCCCAAAGCGCGCTTGATCGGCAAGGAAGGGGACGGGTTCAAGGTCTGCATGTGGCAGCTCAACCAGACCCGCCTTAGCTGTGCCGCGGGTGCTTTGGGACTGGCCCGCGCGGCGCGGGAGGCGGCGGTGAGCTATTGCAACCAACGGGAGCAGTTCGGGCAGAAGATCGGCCAGTTCCAGATGAATCAGGATCTCATCGCCCAGATGGTCGTGCACGAAGAGGCGGCCGCCCTGCTCGTGTATCGCGCCGCCTGGCTCGCGGACCGCAAGCAGCCGAACAATCTCGAAACCTCGATGGCGAAATACGCTGCCGCCGAGGCTGCGGCGTATGCCGCCGATGCGGCCCTTAGAATCCTCGGGGCGTACGGTTACTCGGTCGAGTTTCCCGTGGAGCGCTATTTCCGCGACGCCAAATCGTATCAAATCGTCGAGGGGTCATCCAACATCCACAAGCTCATCATCGCCCAGGACGCGCTGGGTTACCGGAAAGCGAACCGATAGAGAAAAAACTGCATCAGCACAGATTGTTTAGATTGTTGCCCTGCGGTACTCATCCGAAGAAATTCGCGGAGAATTGCGGTATAATTATTGATTGTGAAAACGGCCTCTTCACGTAAAAAGCTCGTCACCCGTGTTATTCGGCACGGAGACCCTCTAACCCAGGAATCGTATTGGGACAATGCCACGCCGGAGCATCGGATCCAGGCTGTGTGCGAACTGACGCTTCTCTGCCTCGCTTGGCAATCGAACCAGGCCGATGAGCCGCGACTTCAGAGATCTATTAGCCGAATTCAACGCCCACAACGTTGAGTTCCTTGTGGTCGGCGCCCACGCTCTGGCTGCGCACGGGTATGTCCGCGCCACAGAAGACCTCGATGTCTGGGTGCGCCCGGACCCGCAGAATGCAAAGAGAGTCCTCGAGTCCTTGCGGGCGTTCGGCGCTCCCCTGCACGACCTGACGGAAAAGGACCTTATTAGCCCTGGGGTTGTCTTCCAGATCGGCGTGGCCCCGCTGCGGATCGACGTGCTCACTGCTATCGATGGAGTTGATTTCGGCGAGGCTTGGGCGGATCGGATGATCACCAAGTTTGCCGATCAGCCCATCGCGGTCTTGTCCAGAGAACACCTGATCAAGAACAAACGGGCTGCGGGACGGACCCAGGATTTAGCTGACGTGGAGAGGTTGCTGGGCAAAGGAAAAAAATAGACGCCCTGGGCTATCGAAAAGCGAACCCGGGGGCTAGCCGGTCGTTCGCCGCTCCCCTGGTCTCCTGTTTTCCCACTGAAGCGTCGATCAATGCAATGCCGGCCTGAAAACGCGTGGGGACAAGTTGAAACTCGTTGATTCGCCGACTTTTTAGCTACAAAAAATATCTCTTGTCCTATGCAGGGCATATTGTAAAATTGCTGCAGTGAAACTCGCCCAAGACGCGATCATCAGCGAGAAGAAAATAAAGGAATATCTTCTCACACCTCGGGCCGAAGATGACAAGTCCGGTTTCTTAGCGCTCGCCGGTTATTCTCTGCAAACCTGGCGTGAGCTGGAGAGGGATCTGCGACACGAGGTTGAGGAGGGAGACGCGCTCTTGATCCGAACAACCCGCTAGGGTGAGATGTATCATATCAAAGGTCAAGTGAAAGGCCCGAACGGTAAGGTCCTCGACGTGATCACTGTCTGGATCAAGCTTCGCGCCACCGGAGAAACGAGATTTGTCACTCTCGTACCGGATAGGGAGGCAGGACGATGAAAATAGATCTGTTTAAACGAGTAGCTCTAAAGATAGACCTTCCTGACCAAGGACTGCGCAAAGGTGACGTAGCAACAATAGTTGAACACCTGCCCGGTAAGGACAGCGAGGACGGTTACGCTCTCGAAGTCTTTAATGCGGTCGGTGAGAGCATCGCGGTAGTCGTGGTGCCAGAGTCTGCGGTAGAACCCCTCACAGCAGACAAAATCCCGTCTGTAAGGCCAAGGCCTCTGGCCAAAACGGCGTAATCAAGAAAAGACCAAACCGGCCTCGTAGACCTCCTCTATATTAACCAAGCTAAAACCCGAGAACTCTAAAAGTCAAAAAATCATGCACGACCCCGAGTGCAAGAATCCTCGGGTGTTACTCGACGTTGCATAACCGGAGTGCACGAAATCTGACTCGCGCTCCCGTCGCAAAGCTTTTCACTGATGGTCGACCGCTACCTGCGCAACGTGGACTTGTATCACATCCTCGGGAGTTCCTCGACCGTCAACAAGTTCATCATCGCTCAGGATGCGTTGGGCTACAGAAAAGCGAACCGGGGAGCTTAGCTGGTATTTCGTCGATCTCAGGGCTTGCGGTTTCCTCGTGAGGCCTTCGCCAACTCAATCCTGCGATATCCGATGGTCACAGTTGCCGGATCACGCTCGTCTGAAAAAAGAGCGGATGCTTGATCTTGAAAGCTGGCGTTTTGAAGCGACGGGCCCCGAAATCGGAGCCCGTCTGGCGTCTATCCCAGCCGTATGTTCTGTACGACTATGCCCGGGGCGGGTGCCTTTGAGAGGGGGGCTATCTGCGGTGAGCGGGGGGATTTCTGGGGACGGTATACGGCATTCCAGATTGTTTTGGTGGAGTGCCTGACCCGGTGGCTCTAAATCAATCGCTTTAACAGCGATGGCTGAGCTTGAGCGTGTCACGGGTATTGGGGTCGTGCCTGAGTATTGACTTACTGTCCTTCAGAGAGATTCGGCAAAAGAAGGTTAAGGCATGGGATCAGTTTCGGATGGAGAGACCGTAATATGGTGCAGTTGTGTGAACTTAGA
>JACPFH010000326.1 GCA_016183075.1 Deltaproteobacteria bacterium
ATCCTCTTCTGAAGGCAATAGGCACGAGGCAACAGGCATTAGAAAAGAGTTTCCTGCTATTGCCTGATGCCTGTTGCCTGTTTTAATCATGGCGCGCAAAAGATATCTCAAGAAAACGCCGCTTACGGAGGCGCGCGAGCTCTTTCTGCGGCGGATCGACCCTTCCAGCTTGGAAAGCGAAGCGGTGAGAGTCGATGAGGCGCTTCACCGCATCACTTCCGAGCCGGTGTTCGCGCGCATCTCATCGCCGCACTATCATGCTGCCGCCATGGACGGGATCTGCGTGCGGGCTGAAGATACCTTCGGCGCAACCGAGTTCGCGCCCAAAAGGCTCAGGCGCGCTTCCCCGGACGTGGCGACGGGGGGAAGCTTCGGTTATGTGGATACCGGCAATGCGCTCCCGCTGTGGGCCAATGCGGTCATCATGATAGAAAAGGTGCGGCAGATCGATGATGGTACGGTGGAGATCTGCGAGTCCGTAGCTCCGTGGCACCACGTGCGGCTGGTCGGCGAGGACGTCGTGGCCACAGAGTTGCTGCTTCCCCGTTCCCACAGGCTGCGACCGTATGATCTGGGCGCGCTGCTTGCCGCCGGGCATACAACAGTTCAGGTCAAGGCGCGGCCCACGGTCGCGATTCTTCCCACCGGCGATGAGCTGATCGAGCCTGGAGATGAAGCCACGCCGGGCGCCGTGATCGAATTCAACTCCAGCGTGCTGGCGGCATTTGTCCGGGAATGGGGAGGAGAGCCGGTGAGACTCCGCAGGGTAGGAGATGATCCGGCTCTGCTTCGGGCGGCGCTCAGGCAGGCCCTGGAGCAAAACCACATCGTCGCCATCATCGCCGGTTCATCCGCGGGCGAGCGCGACTTCACGGCGGAGGTTATCGCGCAAGAGGGAGAGCTATTGGTTCACGGCATCGACGTGATGCCGGGAAAACCGGCGGCTCTGGGAGTCGTGAACGGGAAACCCGTTCTCGGCATTCCGGGATATCCGGTCTCGGCGGTCGTTATTGCGCGCGAGATCCTCCATGCGGTGGTAGAAAGGCTGCTGGGCTCTGCCCCGCAATCACGGCCTACGGCCCGGGCGCTGGTTCCTAAGAAGATTCCTTCTCAACTCGGTATGGAGGAATTTGTTCGCGTCACTTTGGGGCGGGTTGGATCCAACCTCATAGCGGTTCCGCTCGCGCGGGGGGCCGGGGTAATCACCACGATGGTGCGCGCCGACGGCTTCCTGCGCATTCCCAGCTTGGTCGAAGGAATCAACGCCGGCGACGAAGTTGAAGTGGAGCTTCTGCGGCCCGCCGAGGAGATCGAAAACACAATTCTCTGCACCGGCAGTCATGATCTGGCGATCGGCGTGCTTGAGGATCAGCTCAAGTTGCGCCATCCCGAGTTGAAGATTGCGGCGACCAATGTCGGCAGCCTGGGCGGGTTGCTCGCGTTGCAGCGGGGGGAGACGCACATCGCCGGTTCCCATCTGCTCGACCCTGATACGGGCGCCTATAATATCCCCGACATCAAGCGCGTGATCCCAGGCACGCCTGTGGTCCTCGTCCATCTGGCCCAGCGCGAGCAGGGGTTGCTCGTCCGGCAAGGGAACCCGAAACGGATCTCAGGCCTGGAGCATCTGGCGCAAAGAGAGGTCGTGTTCGTCAACCGCCAGCCCGGCTCGGGAACTCGCGTCCTGCTCGACTATCGGCTGAAGCAGCTCGGGATCGATCCCGGGTCGATCCGGGGCTATGAGCGCGAAGAATTCACCCACATGGCCGTAGCCGTCGCTATCGCGAGCGGTCTGGCCGATGTTGGCTTAGCCATTCGCGCCGCCGCGAACGCGCTTGCGCTCGAATTCATCCCCGTGGGAGCGGAGCAGTACGACCTTCTCTTTTTGCGTCCCTTTTTCGAGTCTGAGAGGGGACGGAGGCTGATGGAGATCATCCGGTCGCAGGAATTTAAGAATGCTCTGAGAGCCCTAGGCGGATACGAGACCGGCTCCGCCGGCGAGATCCTGTACAAACAGTAATCCGCTTGCTCGCAAGCGCTGAGACCTTGAGTTCTTTCATGCGCTCCTTAGATGAGATGCCGGCGAAAGAACTCGATCGTGCGCGGCCAGGAAGCTTCGGTCGCCTCTTTGTGGTAGCGCTCGTGCGTGTCGTTCACAAAGGCGTGGTCGGCGCCGTCGTAAAGAAACAGCTCAACGGGCTTTCGATGTTGTTCCAGGGTATTTTTTATCCGCTCGATTTCGGACATCGGGGTTATCGAGTCGGCCAAGCCGTGGTGAATCAGCAGCGGGCAACCCGCATTGGCCACCTCGCTGGGATCAGGATAGATGCTGGGAAAATAGGTGACCGCCGCGCTGAACTCGGCGCTGCGGCAAGTCGCCAGGAGCGCCAGGCCTCCGCCCATGCAGAAGCCTGTGATCCCGATCTTTCCCGAGACAAACGGCAGGCTTCTCAGATAGGGGACGGCGGCCAGGATATCCTGGATCGCCCCGTCTAAATCGAGAGAAGCCTTCAAACGAGCCGCTTCCCGGGGATCAGCGGTCACGTTGCCGTGGTAGAGATCGGGAACGAGGGCTACGAAGCCTTCCTTGGCAAAACGCCGGCTCAACTCGCGAAAGTGCTCTTCCAAGCCCCACCATTCATAGAGAATGATTACGGCCGGCCACGGGCCGGTTGCTGTCGGGCGGCTCAGATAGGCATTGACTCCCGGCTGGCCACTTGCATAGAAGGCGTGAAGGGAAACGATTTTTTCCGCCATGGAACCTTGCCTCCTGAAGTTCGTCAAAAGGGTTTACAAACGCGCATCGAAGTTTAGATGGGAGGCCGTCTCTCGTACCACCGGGCGTGCTGCTGGTACGTGTAAGCCCCGCGTAAGACCGTGAGTTCATCGAAAGGCTTTCCCACGAGCTGGAGGGCTACGGGGAGGTTGGCCCGGGCGAAGCCGCACGGAACGGAGATCGCCGGCAGCCCTGCCAGGTTGAACGGTGCGAGAAAGTCCGGAGCCAGATGCCGGTACAAGACGTCCAGGGGGCTGCTCTCTTCGACAGTAGGGGCCGGCTCTGGTTGGCCGGGCAGGGCGAGCAGGTCCACCTTGCGGAAGACCTCGGCAAACTCCCGCTTGACTCTGCTGCGGACCCGCTGGGCCTGAATATAATCGGCCGCGCCGGTGAGGATGCCAAAGTATAATCTCGCGCGTCGCGAAGGCGCGGCGTTTTTTAGCAGTGTCGGGACCTCGCGCTTGTGAGCCGTAAAATACTCATTGTAGTAGATCACCGCGTTCGCAACGGTCGCGAGCTTTAGCGTGGGGAGCGTGACTTCTTCAACTCGCGCTCCCAAGGACTCCAATTCTCCAACGGCCTTTTCCACGAGCGCGAGAATCTCAGGGTCGGTTCGGGCCCGGCATTCTTGGATGTAATGGCGGGGAACACCGACGACCAAGCCCTTCGCGTCTTCGCGCAGCGCCGCAGCGTACTCGGGGACCGGCGCGCGGCCGGAGGTGGGATCTTTCGGATCGTGGCCGGCCACGGCCTGGAGCACATGAGCCGCATCCTCCACGACCCAGGTCATGGGGCCGCAGTGATCCAGCGACCAGCAGAGCGGCGCGAGACCGTAGCGGCTCACTCGCCCGTAGGTGGGTTTCAGCCCTACGATCCCGCACAGAGAAGCCGGATTTCGTATCGACCCGGCCGTATCCTCGCCGATTGCGCCCATGCACAGGCCGGCCGCCACGGCGGCGCCGGCGCCCGTGCTCGATCCACCCGTGATATGACCGGTGTTCCACGGATTGCACGCTTGAGGCGGCTCACCGGGAAGCCCGCTCATTACGAGCTTGCCGAGGATCACTGCCCCGGCCTGCCTGAGCTTGTGCACGACGGTCGAATCCTCTGAAAGCTCGGGATCGCGCGAGCCTTTTTCCCGTATCGCCCGTATGGCGGCGGGCGCGCCTTTAACGTCTCGCTGGTCTTTGACGGCGACTGGAATGCCGTGAAGCGGACCCCGGTAGTGGCCATGGAGAATTTCGGCCTCGGCTCGGCGCGCCTCTTCGAGCGCGCTTTCCGTCATAACGTTCAGATAAGCGTGGAGTTGTCCGTCGACGGCTTCGATGCGGTTGAGAACCGCCCGGGTCAGCTCAACCGGGGAGAGGGCGCCGCTTTGAATGGGCTTCTGTGCTTCGTGGATGGTCAGGTGAAACAGCGGTTTTTCTTGCGCACGCATCCCGGCTCCTTTACTTTGCGCTCCATTCGGGGCGAAACGTAGGCGCGATCTCCTCATCCTCAAGGTCGACGGAGTGAAGCGTCTTTACGCTCGCCAAGTATAATTCGATCAGCTCCCCGAAGCGCTCCAGATCCCCCTCTTTGGGCTCGAGCCCTCCCTGGGCCAACAATGCCCGAAGCGTCTGCTCAGTCGACTTCTCCATCTTCGCTCCTCTCTTAACAGAAACTTTGGCGGGTGTCTGCCGCTAATGAGCCGGAGTTTATCTCCGGTCTCGGACTGCGGTCAAGCTCCTGTATTGGATTGCTTCAGCCCCTGCATGAAGCGGGGAAGAGGCACAGGGGAGATCTCAAGCAAAAGGTGAACGTGGTTGGGCATCAGAGTACGCACACCTTCACCCATAGTTCTTACGGTACCGAGCCACTCGCTCCAGGTAGGCTCTGTAGTCTCGCCCGGTGCGAAACGTCTTCTGCCTCTGATTTCCCCGCGCGATCACGTGATACAGCAGACCCGGAGCAAACAGGCGAGAACGACGAGGCATGCGTCGCCGATATCACCGGAAAGGTAAAATTGTCAAGATTAGAAGGTCTGACCCCGACACTCTTGCTTCTCAGCAACAGCCCGGTGGCGTTGGAATTTGCGTTTTGCCAGCCTGCCAAATGAGAAAAGAAACGCCTGGAATGATGTTGAAACACAAATATAGGATTAGGCCATTTGGATACGCGAGAAGATTTAACAAATAGATTCGCTACCAGTGACACACCGGATAGCAAACCTATACCAACAGAGAACAACCCCCAGAAGAATAATATCGGTGCAGGCACATTCCCGAACCCGGGCACAAAGAGCAAAACTCCGATTGCACCGAAAATACAAATTCCGTAATCAAAAAGTGTAAATCG
>JACPFH010000327.1 GCA_016183075.1 Deltaproteobacteria bacterium
CTCCTCAGGCGGCTGCTTACTTACGCAGTTATTAATCCTGACCAACCACCGGAGGAAGGCGCTGCCGCTGCTTAACACATCAATCGCCAATTCTTCTTTAGGGGCTACCGGTTCTTCACCTGGCTGATCGTGGCGATAGTAGTGAAGACCGTCCACCCATCGCGCAAAGCCGTCAAACATCTCGGAGACAACTTTTAGCGCCACTTCATAGCACTGCCCTCCTACCGTGAGACCTTCCCCTCCGGCGCGACAGACTTCTTGATAAAATGTCAACTGCGGTAAATCAAGCGGAAACATCTTGGATAAGGGCCGAAGAGCCGGCTTTCCAGAGCAAGGCACCGTCCCGTGCGTGGCGAGTTTTTTCGATGCTCGTTGTTTTTCCGGGTTGGGTTTACTATTGACCATTAACTATTTACTATTGACTCGGCAGGGAGGGGTGGCCGAGCGGTTTAAGGCACCGGTCTTGAAAACCGGCGTCCACATCGTGGACCGCGAGTTCGAATCTCGCCCCCTCCGCCAATTGTTGGTCAAGAGTCAATGGTTATTGGTCAATCGTCAATGGCAAATCGGAGTGATATTCGCCTATCGAATGCTGAGAAGGTTCAAGCCGTTCAAGTCGTTCCAAGCGTTCCAATCGTTCGGGTCGTGCAACTCGTGAAAGGTTGATCGTCGGAGGCGGGAGCACCTATCGATATTAAGATTGGCACATCCGGCTATTCCTATCCGGGCCCTCCACCCAAAGGCTGGTTTGGCGTCTTCTATCCGGAAAGCAAAGCTAAACGGTTCGACGCGCTCGAATACTACGCGAACTTCTTCGACACCGTGGAGATCAACACCACTTTCTACCGGCCGCCAGAGCCGGATATGGCCGAAGCCTGGGCGAGAAAGACTCCATCGGACTTCGAGTTCGCCGTGAAAGTCTGGCAAAAATTCACTCACGCGACAAAGATTGGAGAGGGAGAAGGGGAGAGAGGGGATCCTTGGGAGGCTCCGACACAAGCCGACGTGGATCTATTCAAGAAAGGTGTCGAGCCGCTCGAACAATCGGGCAAGCTAGGCGCCCTGCTGTTTCAATACCCGCCGGGATTCCATTACACCGAAGAGAACGCTGAGAAGCTCCGCTGGGCGCTAGCGGCATTCAAGGATTCTCCGAAGGTCGTTGAGATGAGGCACAACAGTTGGAGCGACCGCGCGGCTGCGACCGGGAAGCTTCTCGCCGAGTCCGGCGCGAGCTGGGCGCTCATCGACGAACCCAAGTTCGAATCTTCCGTGAGGCAGGAGTTCGAGCCCGCAGGCAGTATATTCTATCTGCGCCTCCACGGGAGAAACCGCGCGAAGTGGTGGCGCCATGCGGAAGCGTGGGAGCGTTACGACTATCTCTACTCGCAGAAAGAGGTCGCATCGATTGCGCAAAAGCTGAAGTCGGTGGCGCGCGCTCAAGGCGAGCGACTCGGCAAGGCCTTCGTCTTCTTCAACAACCACGCGCGCGGCCAGGCGGTCGTCAACGCGATCATGCTAAGCCACGAGATGGGCACGCCCGTCAAGTCTCGTCCTGTCGACCAGCTCGTGAGCCAGTTTCCGCAGATCGCCGGGCTCGTTCCGCTGTCGAAACAACCGCCGCTTCTCTAGCCAGATTCCGCGGAAAGCCGGGACCGGTACGCATTGACTTTAAAGCCTGAGGGGGACGAGGAAGAGGGCCGCGGACGTCCGATTACTGACGCCACAGATCATGGCAGAGGCCCATCGGCCGCGGCCGGAAGACTCGGCCCCCGATAGGCTTTCCGAAGAACCCAGTCTAACTTTTCCCAGCCCGTTTTAGCGCGCGCCATACCCTTTCGGGGTTGAGTGGGAGGTCGTGAATTTCCACGCCCGTGGCCCGCCGCACGGCGTTCGCGATAGCAGGCGCGACCCCGAACACACCGCTCTCGCCCACCCCTTTTGCGCCGAACGGGCCGGGGCCGTCGCGGTTCTCGAGCAAGATGGTGCGAAAATCCCCCGGTAGCTCCGCGAACCGGGGCACACGGTAATCGACGAGGTTGGGATTCAATAGCTGGCCGTTCTCCCAGCGTAGCTCCTCGAAGAGGGCGTGGCCCAGCGCCATCATGGACGCGCCTTCTTCCTGTCCTTCTGAGGCCATGTGGTTGATAGCCCAACCGGCGTCGGAGAGCGACACGTAGCGCAACACCTCGATGCCGCCGGTTTCCGGATCGATTTTCACCTCCGCGCCCCCCATTCCCACTTCCCAGAAAACCGTCGCCGCTCCCAGCGGCCCTTCGAAACGATCCGGGCGAGCAATGCCTACGCCGATGAGTTCTCCACCTGGCATGCCGAAATACTCGGCGACGACCCAACCATAGGGGTATTTCTCTTCGCCCGCATAAATGTGACCGGCCTCGGTCCTCAATTGCTCGGTTGCCACTCCCAGCCGCTTCGAGGCGGCCTCGAATAACTGCTTTCGCACCGCCTCCGCGGCCAGTTGGACGGCTCGCCCTGTAACCGTCGAGGTGCGGCTCGCGCTGCTCCCCTGGTCGAAGGGGACGACGGAGGTCCCGGAAGAGAACACGTAAACGCGGTCAATGGGAAGATCCAAGACCGTGGCAGCGATCCGGGCCAGAACCGTCCGCGAGCCCTGACCATGCTCGACGACTGCGGCGAGGACCGTCACGGTGCCGTCGACGTGAAGCCTCACGATCGCAGTCGAAACCGTATGCGTCCCACCCCCGGTCTTGATGCCGCAAGCGACGCCTTTTGCCGTGTGGTTTTTCGCCGGGGGGCTCCCCCAGTCCATCTCCTTGGCCAATTGTTCCATTCCCGAGGCAAGTTCGCTCTCCATCGGCAAGTCGCCGGCGCGAAATTCCTCGCCTTTGTGCGGACAGTTCTTTTTTCTGAGCTCGATCGGGTCCAAACCGAGCTTCTCGGCAATCACATCGAGCTGGCACTCCGAAGCCCACGCTACTTGAGGCACGCCATAGCCCCGGTACGCTCCGGCGGGAACTTTGTTCGTCAGCACGGCGCGGGACTCGAGCCTGAGATGGGGGATCCTGTAGGGGCCGCTCGCCGTGTACCCCGCGCGCTGGGCGACTCGAGGGCCGAGGTCCGCGTACGCTCCGGTATCGAGGTCGACTTCGCACCAGCGGCCGGTGATGGTTCCATCCTTTTTTACCGCGGTGCGGAAGCGGCAGCGCGCTCCATGCCGGGTAATCGTCTTGCACGCCTCCTCAACGGTGAGCGCGAGCCGGACCGGCCGTCCCGCTTTGCGGCTTGCGGCCACGACCAGAGGCTCGAGGCGCGTGTAGCACTTGCTCCCGAAAGCGCCGCCGATCAAAGGGACGATGACGTTCACGGCAGCGAGCGGCAAGGCGAAAATGTCCGACACCTCTTTGCGCACGGTTAGAGGGTTCTGGGACGACGACCAGACCGTGATCTCGTTGGCGGACCACTGCCCGATCGCCGCGTGCGGCTCCATCGAGTAATGAAAGAGCGCGGGAAGCGAGTACGTATGGTCAAAAATTTCATCGGCGTCATGGAAAGCCTGCTCGACGTTGCCCTGCTCGTAGCGGTAATAGTGGCAGATATTGGTGCCGGGCACGGGACAGAGGGAGCGCAGGTCGCGGAAATGTCCCGAGGCCTTCAGGTCTTCCTGCACCAGAGGGGCGCCGGGCTCCAGCGCTTGCTCGAGAGTCAGGACGGCGGGGAGATCTTCAAGCTCTGTCTCTACCAGAGCGCAGGCATCCTCGGCCTCGGCCTCGCTCTCGGCGATGACGAGAGCTACGGGCTCGCCGGCATAGCGGACCTCGTCGATCGCCAGGATCGGAGTGTCTTTGAATGCCGGCCCATAGTAGGGAACGATGTCGCCCAGATCCCGGTACGTGAGCACGCAGATCACGCCGTGGCGTCTCTCCGCTGCGGCCGTGTCGACGCGTTTGATCCGGGCACGCGGGAGCGGGCTTCGGACTGCCTTCGCATAGGCCATCCCGTTCACGGCCATGTCCGTTATATAGAGGGCTTTGCCGGTGACCTTCTCATACGCGTCGATGCGGTAGCTCTCTTTGGTAACACTCTGAAGATGGCCCTCTTCCATTTCTCTTCCTTCTTTCGCGCCTTCGCGGTGGAGGATTTTTTAGCCAGTTTAGCTGCAAACTTCAAGGATAGGAAAGGTTTTGCGCTGCAAAGGAAATTTTTTGCGGCTGGTTGTCATTGCCTTGGCGGCTCGATAATCTAGTCTTGTGAAGAGCTCAGCCGAGCTGCGCCGGGACGCGCTCGCCATTTTCCATGCGGGGGTGCGCGCCGTGGATCCGGCGGAGGCGATTACGCGACACCTCAGGCTCGACCGGGAGCGTTTGCAGGTCGATGAAGCGAGCTATGATTTGTCGACCTTCGCGGGCGTCTACGTAATCGGGGCGGGCAAAGCCGCCGCGCGCATGGCCCAGGCGGTGGAAGAGTGGCTCGGCGGGCGCTTGACGGCGGGCATCGTGAACGTCAAATACGGCCACGCGACGCCGTTGCGGATCGTCGGCGTGCACGAGGGGGGCCATCCGGTGCCGGACGAAGCCGGCGTGCGGGGAACCGAGGCGATCATCGCCTTGCTGCGCCGCACGGGGCAAAAGGATCTGGTGCTCTGTCTTCTCTCGGGCGGCGGCTCCGCGCTCCTTCCGTGTCCGGCCGAAGGGATAACACTGGCGGACAAGCAGCTGACCACACAGGCACTCATGGCGTGCGGCGCGCGGATCCAGGAGGTCAACGCCGTCCGGAAGCATATCTCGCGGATCAAAGGCGGCCGGCTCGCGCGGCTCGCTTCACCTTCCACTCTGGTGTCGCTTATTTTATCCGATGTTGTCGGCGACGATCTCGGCAGCATCGCCTCGGGTCCGACCGCTCCGGACACAAGCACGTTTGCCGATTGCCTTGGAATCCTCAAGCGCTATGGCGTCACCGACAAGGTTCCTTGCGCCGTGCGCGCATACCTGGAGCAGGGTGCCGGCGGCGCGAAAGAGGAGACCCCCAAGGCGTCCGACCCGGCCTTTGCCCGCACGCAAAATGTGATCATCGGCAGCAACATCCAGAGTGTCCGGGCGGCCAAAGAGAAGGCCGATGCGCTCGGTTATCATAGTCTTATCCTCTCCAGCTTTGTGGAGGGAGAGGCCAGGGAGGTGGCCAAGGTGCACGCTGCCATCGCCAGGGAAGTTCGCCGCACGGGCCATCCCGTCGCCGCTCCGGCGTGCGTAATCTCGGGAGGTGAGACCACGGTAACGATTCGAGGCCGGGGCACGGGCGGCCGAAACCAGGAATTCGCGCTTGCCGCCGCCGTCGCTTTGGACGGGTTGGCGGGGGTAGTCGTGCTCAGCGGAGGCACCGACGGAACCGACGGCCCGACTGACGCCGCCGGCGCGCTCGCCGATGGCCAGAGCGTGTCGCGGGCCCTGGCTATGGGATTGGCGGCAGAGGAGCATCTCGGGGAGAATGATTCGTATCGTTTCTTTCATCAACTCGGCGACTTGCTCATCACCGGACCGACCTTCACCAACGTGATGGATTTGCGCCTGGTTCTGGTGGGATGAGCGGCATGTCGAGCCGGGACGGTCACGAAAAGGGGAGAATAGAATGATGATCAAGAAGTACCCGTCGGCGCCTCGACAAAACGTCCATATGTGGGTGAACCAGATCCATAATGTGGACATTCTGGTCGCCGTCCCTTGCTTCAACAACGAGGATACCATCGGGTTCGTCGTGGAACAGTCCGCCAAGGGGTTGGCGCAATACTTTCCCGATATGAAGACCGCCGTGTTTGTGTCCGACGGGGGCTCGTTGGACGACACCCGGGAGAATGCGTACCGGGCGCCGGCGCCGGAAAAAGTCCTCAAGCGGGTAACCATCTACCGCGGTCTTCCCGGAAAGGGGACCTCGTTTCGGGCCGTGTTCGAGGTGGCCACGCTGCTCAAGGCCAAAGCGGTCGCAGTGGTGGATTCCGATCTGCGCAGCATCACGCCCGAGTGGATCAGGCTTCTGATCGAGCCGATCTTGAACCGGAGCGCCGGATTCGTGGTGCCCTACTACCGCCGGCATAAATTCGACGGGACGATCACCAACCATATCGTCTATCCGATGACCCGGGCGCTTTACGGCGTCGATGTCCGGCAGCCGATCGGCGGCGATTTCGGCTTCTCCCCGGAGCTGGCGGCTTTCTACATGGGCGAGGATGTGTGGGACACGGATATGGCGAAGTTCGGCATCGATATCTGGATGACGACCTGCGCGATCAACGAAGGCCATTCGGTCGTGCAAACCTATCTCGGCACGAAGGTGCACGACGCCAAGGACCCGGCGGCCGATCTCGGGCCCATGTTCCAGCAGGTAATCAGCACGCTCTTTTATCTGATGGGCAAGTACCGATCTAACTGGCGGCAAAACAATTCCCTGCGAGTCATTCCGGTCAGCAACAAACACGAGCAGGATTCCGAGCTGGCTCCGGTGGCCGTAGGCCTCAAGAAGCTCCAAGCCGAGTTCGTTGACGGATTCAACCACTTTCGACCGATGTACGAGCAGGTTCTCGACCCCGAGAATCTGGATCGGCTGGTCCATATCCATGAGCGCTGGAAGGCCAACCGGGAAATGGAATTCGATCCGGACCTGTGGAGCCGGATTCTCTATGACTTTGCCTGTGTCTATCAATTGTGGCAGCGAAACCGCAGGCGGTTGGTGGATATCATCACGCCGCTCTATTTCGGGCGCACCAGGAGTTACTGCGAGCAAGTGATGAATATGAATGATCAGGATGCCGAGGCGGTGGTGCAGGCGCAGGCCACGATTTTCGAGGAGAATAAAACCTACTTGCTGGAGCGCTTCGCTCACTGGGAAAAGGAGAGTGCCGCGGCTTTAGGAGGCACATAGCAGCGGCTTCGCCTGCTCCGCTCCGTATCTCGTCCGGCGTTAATGAGTCTGGTTGACTGTTCGGCGCCTTCGTATAAGGTGAAAACTCCATGGGAGCTTTGAAGAAGGTTCTCCTCCCGCTCACGGATCCCGCTCACGCGGCTCCGTACCTCAAATTGGGGACGGCGTTGCTTTCCCCCGAGGGGAAAATCCTGGCCTTGGGGGTGGTGCGGGTGCCCGAGGAAAGCTCCCTCAGCGAGGGCGCGGAGGAGGCGCCGGACTACCGCGCGCTTCTCGAGGAGCTCGCGGCGAAGTTCTCCGACGAAAGGGTGGAATTAAAGACGCTGGTGCGCGTTTCGCATCGGCTCTCGGAAGGGATTTCGGAGACGGCGCGGGAGGAGGGCTGCGACCTCGTGCTGCTCCCCTGGAAAGGCTATACGGCGTCGGAGGACCGTCTCTTCGGATCGACCATTGACCGGATCCTGGAGCAGCCTCCGTGCGCGATCATGGTCGCGCGCGCAGACGATCTCTCCTCGTGCCGGTCGATTCTCCTGCCGGTTCGCGGCGGGCCATACGCGGAATACGCGCTCGAAATCGTCGAGTGGCTGGCGGGCGCGTTCGGCGCCGAGGTAACCGTCCTTCACTGCCAGCCGGTCGCCTCGGGTGTGCCGTTCGACGATAGGGGGTACCGCTCCTTCCTGCGCAAGCTTCGACTATACCCGCAGGTTAGACGCATGCTCACCGTGCACGGGAATCCCCACGATGCCATCATCGAAGAAGCTACGGAACACGACCTGGTAGTGGTCGGCGCCGGCGGGACGACGGAGCCGGCGGGATCTTTTCTGGGACCCCTGGTCGATCGTGTCGCCAGGGAGATGCGCAAGCCGTTGCTGGTCGTGAAGACCCGGCAGCCTTACCTTAGCGGAGGCGCGGCCCAAGTCCCTGTCCGAAAGGGTCGACAAATGGTTTGCCGAGAACACGTTTCATCGCGGGGAATTTGACGACCTGGAAAAGCTCGTAGCCCTGAAGGAGAAGCAGAAGCTGACCGTCAGCCTGGGGCTGCCCGCGCTGAACGAGGCGGAGACCGTGGGAAACGTCATCCGCACCATGAAGGAAAGGCTGTACGATGAAGTGCCGCTTGTGGACGAGATCGTGCTGATCGATTCTCGCTCGACGGACGATACCGTGAAGATCGCGCGGGATTTAGGCATCGAGGTGTATGTTCACCAGGATATCCTCCCGCAATACGGCGCGTACCGGGGAAAGGGCGAGGCGCTGTGGAAGAGTCTTTACGTGCTGCGGGGCGATGTGATCGTCTGGATCGACACGGACATCAAAAACATCCATCCCGGTTTTGTTTATGGTATTTTGGGTCCTCTGCTCAAGGAACCGGAGATTCAGTACGTCAAAGGCTTTTACCGCCGGCCTTTGAAGGTCGAAGGAAGGACCTTCGCCGAAGGCGGCGGCAGGGTGACCGAGCTTACTGCGCGACCTCTTTTCAATCTCTTCTTCCCCGAGCTTTCGGGGATTCTTCAGCCTCTGGCGGGCGAGTACGGTGGCCGCCGCAGCGTCCTTGAGAACATGCCTTTTTTTACCGGTTACGGCGTCGAGACCGGACTTCTGATCGATCTGTTTAACCAGTACGGGCTTCGGGTGATTGCTCAGGTCGACCTGGAAGAGCGGATTCACCGCAACCAGCCTCTCTCCTCGTTGAGCCAGATGTCGTTTGCCATCATCCAGGTCTTCATGCAGCGGCTGGAAGAGAGAAACCAGATCCGGATCCTTGAGGATGTCAACCGCAGCATGAAGCTCATCAAGCACCAGCGCCGGACGTATGCCTTGGAACTCAAAGAGATCCAGGATTTCGAGCGGCCGCCCATGATCTCGGTGCCGGATTACCGCGCGCGGCGGCAGGAAGTCCCGGGCGTTCGGGACACAGCATCCCCGTGAACCCACGACAGTTTATCGTCATCACGGACCTGGACGGAACCCTCCTGGACCGAGAGAGTTACAGCTACGCGGCGAGCTTGCCCGCGGTCCAGCGACTCCGCTCCCTCCAGGTCCCTCTGGTGCTCTGTTCCAGCAAGACGTGCAGCGAAATCGCCGTCGTGTGGAAAGAGTTGGGACTGCGCGACCCGTTCATCTCCGAAAACGGTGGCGCGATCTATTTTCTCCCTGATTACTTTCGTTTTCCTGTTGCAGGGACGATTCGCAAAGGGGAATTGATTGCTTTGGAGTTGGGCACGGATGTCACCGTGTTGCGCCGCGAGTTGGCTCGAGCGGCACGCGAGACTGGCGTGCAGGTGCGGTGCTTCGAGACGATGAGCACCGATGAGGTAGCGCGCCTCACTGGTTTGAGCCAGGAGCAAGCGGCTTTGGCTGTGCGGCGCGAATACGACGAGCCTGTCCTGGTCGAATCCGGCAACGCCGATGCGCTAATCGCGGCTTTGCGAGCTCGAGCTTTTACGGTCACGCACGGCGACCGGTTTTTGCACCTTGCGCGGGGGCATGACAAGGGAAAGGCCGTCAGGCTGCTGTTGCATCTTTACCGTCGCCGCGGCTCGGCCGTGGTCAGCGTAGGTTTGGGAAACTCGGTTAACGATCTGCCGATGCTGCGCGAGGTGGATCATCCGGTTGTTGTGAAGAACTCCGACGGCTGTTACGATTCGGAGATCCTCCGCGCGCTCCCGCAGATCGACCGGACGGAGGGGATCGGTCCCGAAGGCTGGTCCGAGGCGATCCAGAGGATCGTCATCGACCTCGCCGGGAAAATTTCTTGACAATACGCCTCTCCCGTGTATGGTCAAAAAAAGATGTTTGCCCGGCGCCGGCACGGGCTAAAGCTTTGGGGGAGTATCATGACGAGACGGGCAATCGTGAGTGTCGCGGTTTGGCTTTTGAGCGGTCTGGCTTTTTTTCCATCCGCGGGGTGGCCGCAGGAGGCGCTGAAGGTCGGCGTGGTGGACATGCGGCGGGTGATCAGCGAGTCTCAGGCTGGAAAACAGGTGAAGGAGAAATTCGGCTCCGAAATCAAAAAAGCCGAGGCTGAGATGGCGAAGGAAAAGCGGGAGTTGGAGCGTTTGAAGAGCGATCTGGACAAGAAGGGCGCGTTGCTGAAAGCGGAAGAGAAGCAGGAGCTGGAGCGGCAGTTGCAGCGAAGATACCGCGATTACCTGCGCGGCATGCAGGACGCCGGGGAGGAGCTGAAGCGGAGGGAAAGCGAGGTGACCTCTCAACTCATCAATGATTTGCGGGAAATCGTCCACGAGATCGGGAAAAAAGAGAGTTTCACGTTCATCCTGTCTCACTCCCAAGCGCTCTATAACGGGACGGCGATTGATATCACCGACAGAGTCATAGAGCTATACAATCAGCGCCGCAGCAAAGCGCCAAAGGCCGGAAACTGACGTGCCGCAATCGTTCAATCCTCTCAAAACCGTCGCAACCGGGTGCCGCAAGGCGGTGCGAATCTAGAAAACTGAGCATCGCTGTGCTAGGTTCTTCCTGTTTGTGCGCCGGTGCGGCCAAGCGCCGGCGGGCAGCCGGGAGCCTTATGCGAGGGAGCGGGTCTCCGGGGTTGCTTTCGCCTTTGGATTCACAGGGGGTGGAGAGATGGCCGAGTGGTCGAAGGCGCACGCCTGCTAAGCGTGTGTACCCCTTAAAAGGGTACCGAGGGTTCGAATCCCTCTCTCTCCGCCATTTTCCAAGACGGTCAATGGTCATTGGTAAATCGTCTGACCATTTACTATTTACGAAGTTCGCGCGCCCGTAGCTCAATTGGACAGAGCATCAGACTACGGATCTGAGGGTTGGGGGTTCAAATCCCTCCGGGCGCGCCA
>JACPFH010000061.1 GCA_016183075.1 Deltaproteobacteria bacterium
AAAACCAAATCCACGTTCCGCGAGTATGTCGAGGCCATCGGCATGGCCTTGCTCCTCGCCCTGTTCATCCGAACCTTCATCGTTCAGGCCTTCAAGATCCCTTCCGGCTCCATGATTCCGACCCTGCAGATTGGCGATCATATCCTGGTCAATAAACTGACCTACGGAATCCGCATCCCCCTCTGGGGGCACTATCTGCTGGAGTACCAGAAGCCGCAACGGGGCGATGTCGTCGTGTTCATCTTTCCCGAAGATCGCTCCAAGGACTTCATCAAGCGCGTCATGGCCGTGGGCGGCGACGTAGTGGAGATCAAGGGAAAAAGGGTGCTTGTTAACGGCCGGCCTATCGAGGACCCGCATGCTTACTTCGAAGGCGACGGGAACCCGGGAATAGGATTCCAGATCCGCGACGATTACGGCCCGAAGCGTGTGCCCGAAAGCCATGTGTTCGTCATGGGCGATAATCGGGATCGAAGCTACGACAGCCGGTTCTGGGGCTTCGTCGATCTCAAAGACATCAAAGGCAGGGCCTTCCTGATCTACTGGTCGTGGGACGGCTCCGATCGCTGGGTGCGCTGGGAACGAATCGGCGATCTGATCTACTGAAGACTAGGGTTACCCCGGCTCTCACCGGAAAACCTAGCCCTCCACACTGTCCTCCTGTAGGATTTTGTCCTACCTCCGCAGACACCAGATAAAACTGACGCGTCGATGAGCTCAATCCTGGTCTGAAAACGCCGGTGCCAGTTAGCCGAAACTGACCATTCCCTTTAGAATTTAGCCCTTGACGGGGAGCCGCTAGTTGGAATAAATAAAGCCATAATTATTGAGCCAGATTTGCTAGCTGGGGTCCTTCGCCCCGGCTTCATCCTGGATTCGTCTTACATCAGCCCGGCCTGGGTCCCCCCTACGGGTTTTTAATTTGGGAGTGCAAGAATTGAGGCAGCAGTTGAGCGGAATGGCGTGACGCACACCCCTATGAAATGTGCGATTGCAAGACCTGACCCCCATCCCTCGTTTTCGCTGCTGGCCAGAGGTGATTTGACAATACAGATTTAGGGTGTTAAAAATCTGTACGGTTTTTAGAAGGGGACTCAGCGATGAAACAAAGCTTTTTGAGGAAAAACTATCGGCTAGATGTGGCCAAACTGCGCAGGGCGCAGAAGTGTCTCCGGACCAAGACAGAAACTGAGACTATCCATAGAGCCTTGGATTTGGCGGCTGATGAGGCGGAATTGGCGAAGGCCTTGAAAGAGCTGCTGGATAAGGGCAGGGGACATATCGCGGATGCCTCCGCAAGCCAGTCGTAAGGTTATTTTCGACACCAACGTCTACATTTGTGCGATTCGCGGGGGGGCAGCCAGCAGGGAATACGAGCTTCTGCTCGCCTCCTTACCCTCTACCTATCTTTGCTCTGTTGTTTCGTCCGAACTTTATGTTGGGGCTTTAGATTCCCGGGGAACACGGCTCATCCGCGGCTTTGTCTCGCGATCCGAAAACGTCGGTCGAATCGTTACACCGACCCACGGTTCTTGGAATGAAGCAGGACGGATTCTAGCAGAGATGGGCAGGAGAGAGCCCAAGTACAAAAGCATGTTCGCCACTCTACTGAATGACGCCCTGATTGCCGTCTGTGCCTTGCAGGTCGGTGCAAGGGTATGCACGAGAAACGAAGAGGATTTTGAGGGGATCCGCCGTTATAAACGGTTTGACCTGGAGGTTATTGGGGGCAGCCTTCGATCTGAAAATTATCCATCCTCTTGACATAGACTCGGTCTTCCCTATAGTGACGAATTGCAGGAGGTCTAGGATATGAAAATCAGGTTCCTGATTCTATCGCTTTGCTTGTGGCTCTCGCTTCACGCCACTGTTTTCGCGCAGGACTTCTACCAGGGCAAGACCATCCGCGCCATCGTGGGCGGAACGGCTGGAGGCGGCTTCGATGTTTATACCCGGATCATCGCCAGGCATATGGGCAAACACATCCCCGGCAATCCGACCATTTACGTGGAGAACATGACCGGAGCGGCAACCCGGATTGCCGCCAAGTATATGCACAGCGCTGCAAAACCGGACGGGCTGACTTTCGGCATTTTCAACGGCTATTTGATCTTGGGGCGGGTGCTGGGCATGAAGGGGCTCGATTTTGATGTGAGAGACTTTGAATACATCGGCGTTCCCGTCCAGGACAACGTCGCCTGCGCTCTGACGAAGGCGAGCGGCATTAGCACCGTGGAGCAATGGTTCGCAGCCAAGACGCCGGTGAAGATTGGCGGCCTGGGTCCAGGCAACAGCCTGAGCGATGTCCCACGAGTTCTTCACGCAGCCCTCGGTCTTCCCATCCAGATGGTGGAGGGCTATAAAGGCTCGGCTGATGTGCGGTTAGCGGCAGATTCCGGAGAGGTGGATGGCGGTTGCTGGGCCTGGGAATCAGTCCGGGTGACTTGGGCCACCGGATTGCAAGCGGGAACTGTCAAGGCCGTTATCCAGGCAGGCGCTAAGGCGCAGCCTGACCTCCCCGGTGTGCCCCTTGCCCTGAATCTGGCGAAGACCGAAGAGGCGCGACAATTGATTCGAGCCGGGGTGATCGCCCCGTCCAGCATCACTCGGGTTTACGTTACGACGCCCGGCGCCCCTAAAGACAGGGTGCAGAACCTGCGCAAGGGGTTCCAGGACACGCTCAGGGACCCGGAATTTGTCGCGGAGGCCAAAAAGTCGAAGCTCGAAATTGACCCCTTGACCGGGGAAGAGGTGAAAAAAACCGTCACGGATCTATTCGCCATAAGCTCTTCGGCGAAGTCCAAACTGGCAACCGTCCTTTCGGTGAAATAATCGCTTCAGCGCCCTCACCCTTCCCTCTCCCTAGCAGGGAGAGGGTTAGAGAGAGGGTAGGGTAACATGGGAACAAAAACGTGAATGTAAAAAACAATTTCACGTTTGTACTAGTTGATCTCCTGGAAGGCGCCTGGCTACGCGCGATTCCGCTATGAGGACTGATCCCGATGAAGCCAAGGCTCCTGACCCTTGTTCTCGTGGCTCCCCTGATTTTCTTATTCCTTGCCTGTGAGCAACTCAGCGAGCAGGTCAATAAGCTCACCGCCACGAAAATCAAGGACATTTTGGATCACCCCAGAGATTACGAAAACAAGGAAGTCACCATCTACGGAACGGTCACCAATGCGGCATCGCTTCTCGTTTTCAAGTACTTTGAGATAGAAGATGAGACGGGAAAAATAAAGGTGATGACGGAGAGGATGCTGCCGCAAAAAGGGGAGAGATTGCAGATTAAAGGTGCTTTGGTCTCCGTCGAAGTCGGCCCGGAACGCTGGCTTGTATTGCGTGAGAAAGCCGGCGTCGCTCAGAAAGAGAAGTCAAACACTAGCGAGAGATGATACTACCCGCCGGGCTACTTACTGCTTTGCTTGCATCCCCTCCGGCTCCCGCG
>JACPFH010000328.1 GCA_016183075.1 Deltaproteobacteria bacterium
CGAGCTGGCGACGCGGCTGGCACTCGCCTCGAAGGACCCCGCGCCTCTCGTAGACCTCTGTTTACCTTCACCCTCTCTGTACAGGCGCGGGAGCGAAGTGATCCACCGGCTGGAAGCGATAACCGACCGGCTCGCCGAACATGACGGAGTTTTGGGTCCGGTCCCCGACTATTGGAGCCGAATCGTCGAAGAAGGTCTGTCTCCCACTTCCCTGGAGGGATACGCCCGCTGTCCCTTTCAATTCTTTGCCCGAACCCTGCTCGGTTTGGAGCGGCTCAAACGACCGGAAGAGGTGACGGGCCCGGGGCCCGCCGACATGGGACAGATCGTTCATTCGATTTTGAAATCGTTTTACCAGGAACTCATCGATCGCAAATTTTTCCTGTCGAAGGAAAAGTCCACGGATACCGCGGCGATCCTGAAAGCCGTGACGCAAAAAGCCTTTCTTGAGTTCGAGCAGAACCATCCCACCGGGTATCCGCTGGCCTGGCAAATCCGCCGCGAAGAGATCGCCACGCTCCTCGAAGCAGCGGTTGCCCAAGATCTCCAAGGGCTTTCGGAGTCCGGATACCATCCCGTCGCGCTTGAGTGCGAGGGCACGGCTCGGCTGCCGCAAAGCTGGCCAAGCCCTTTGAGCGGACTCGCCATCCGCGGGCGCATGGACCGCATCGACTACCGGCGGCAAGAGAACCGTTATCGTGTCATCGACTACAAACTTAAATCTGCAAAGTCCAGGCACCCTGTGGATAAAGATCTCCTGCGCTCCGCTTTGCGCGGCCAGAGACTCCAGCTACCCTTCTATCTCCTCCTGGGGAAACAACGAGCCCCTCATAAAACCTCCGAGAGCGAAGAGTTGTCTCTCGACGCCGCCTTCTATTTTCTGGCTCCGCAATGGCCCGAAGGTCCACTGGTCATCGAGCGCCTGCCCCGTGACGCCTGGGAGGGACAGTCGGGCGAAGCCCTCAAAGAGACCGTCGCCTTCCTCGTGGAAGCGATCCGTCAGGGACTCTTCTTTATTCAACCGGATGACTACTGCCGATATTGCGAGGTCTCGGAAGCGTGCCGCAAGAACCACCGCGCGACCATGTGGCGAATCGAGAGAGATCCCAGGAGCAGAGCCCATCTGGACCTGCGGGACAAAAAAGCCGGATAGCATAATGGCCACGACGACCCCGACAGAACCGTTGCCCGACGCCTCGGCGCGCGAGAGAGCCGCCCTCACCTTCGACCGCAACGTCGTGGTCACGGCGGGCGCGGGCACGGGAAAAACTCGGCTGCTGGTAGACCGGCTTGCGCATCTCCTGATGCGCGACCCCGAGACCAAGTTGACCCAGATCGTCGCCCTGACCTTCACCAATAAAGCCGCCAACGAGATGAAGCTCCGCCTGCGGGAGCGGCTGGAATCCTACATTGCCGCGCGCCTGGATCGCGCGCCGGCAAGTGCAAAGGAAGAGCAGTCTCACCGGGAGATCCGCGCTCTCATGGAGAGGCACTATCTTTCCAAGGAGAGATTGGACCGGCGCGCGCTGGAGGCCCTGCGCCAGATCGAGAGAAGCGAAATCGGAACCATCCATAGCTTCGCTGCGACGCTGCTCAGGCTCTATCCCATGGAGTCCGGCGTGGATCCTCAATTTCTCGAAGACGACGGGACACGGTTCGAAACTCTCTTCAGCGAGCTGTGGAACCTCTGGCTGGATGAGGAACTCTCTGACCAAGGAGCCCGACAGGACGACTGGAAGAGAGTTCTGAGAAAATTCGCTCTGGAGGAGATGAAGGGTCTGGCCCTTTCCCTGTGCTCCGAGACCGTGGATCTTCAGCGGCTCCGCGCCCTCGCGCGCGGCGAAACCATTGCCGAGCCGATCCTCGCCTGGCTAAAACTCCTCGAGCACAAGGCCGCTCTGCTCCTCCAGCGGCACACGGAAAACAGGAGCAGCGAGAAACTCGTGCGCGCGTCTCACGCGATCCTCCGCAGCTTCTTGGAAGAAGCTTGCCTGGCGGAAGGCCGGCTCAAAGAGGAAAGAGAGCTACTGCTCTCGGGCAAGAACATCAGCGCAAACCTCAAGGGATGGAACGATGACGATGTGGAAGAAGCCCAGGAGGTCCGACGCGTGGCAAAAGGTCTGTGCGAAGTGGATGATTCTTTGAGCCGCTGTCTCTGCGATCTCCTCATCCCGTTTGCCGAAAGCTTGCGAGAGGCCTTTAGCCGCCAGGGGTTTGTTTCCTTTGACGGTCTCTTGGTTCGGGCGCGAAATCTCGTACGAGACCAACCGGCGGTTCGAGAGGAGCTGAAGCGCCGCTTCAAGGCTCTCCTCATCGACGAATTCCAGGATACCGATCCGATCCAGTATGAGATCCTCCTCTATCTGGCCGAAGAGATAGGCGAGCATGCCAGCGACTGGAAAGAGGTCAAACTAACTCCAGGAAAGATTTTTGTGGTGGGAGACCCTAAGCAGTCTATCTATGCCTTTCGCCGGGCCGACATCGAGGCCTATCTCGAAGTCGTGGAGAAAATCATCAAGACCCAGGGCGGAATCGAATGCCGTCTGACCACCAACTTCCGCAGCCACCGACAGATCCTGGACGTCGTCAACGGCGTCTTTGAGCGACTGATCCAACCGCGGCAGGGGCTGCAACCACCCTATGTCGCGATCCAGCCCGATCCTTCAACCGCCAGGGAAAACGGCGGCGAAACCCCCCTGCCCTTTCGCAAAGTAACCCTTAGGAAAATCCAGGGTGAAAGCGAACAGCTCGACGCCGATCTGGCGCGGAGGCTCGAAGCCGAGAGTTTGGCCCGATGGCTCGACGAGGAGGTTCTGGGCAGGGCCAGGATTGTGGACAAAGAAAGAGGGACCCGGGTCGTTCAACCGAAAGACGTAGCCATACTTTTGCGAAAACTCACCGATGTGCATCACTACCTGGAGCCTCTGCGCAGAAGGGGCCTGCGCTACGTGGTGGAAGGGGAAAGACACTTCTATGCCGTCCAGGAGATCATCGACGCGATAAATCTCCTGCGGGCGATAGAAAACCCGAACGACAGGCTGGCCCTGGTGGGCGTCCTGCGCTCGCCGCTGGGCGGGCTCAAGGACGCCGAGATCTACGAACTCCACCGGCGGCGGCTTGTGGATTACCGCGCGGCGCCGCGCTCCAGAGAAGCCAAAAAAAGGCCTTTCTCGGACGTCAAGGAACTTTACGAAATCCTTTGCCGGCTTCACAAGGAGACTCGCATTCTCCCTGTGGGAGAGGCCATAGCCCACGTCTTCGACGGCGTGCCGATCACGCTTCTGGCAGCCAGTTCCTTTCATGGAGAGCAGGCGGTGGCTAATCTGGAGAAGCTCCGCTACCAGGCCGAGCTCATGGCCGGGGAAGGGTTGAGCACTCTCAAAGAGGTCATCGCCAGACTCGGGTCTAGAGTCCTCGAGACGACGGAGGAAGCGGAGAGCGCCTTGGCGGAAGAAACCCTGGACGCGGTCAGAATTCTGAGCATTCACAAATCCAAA
>JACPFH010000329.1 GCA_016183075.1 Deltaproteobacteria bacterium
CTGGCCCTTCGCCGACTCCAAGTGGCGGATGTGTCCGGGATGGACCAGATCGAACACACCATGACAGTGAACGACTTTCTTGCCTTGGGCCTTCAGAGCGGAAACGATCCGGGCCAGTTGGGGCAGCGATACGACTTTGCTGTGGGTTCGGTTGTTGTCCATTAGAGCTACCTCAAATATTGGAACCACTCCCGCGTGGCCTCGGCAATCGCCTCTGCTGTCCACACCGGAGCCCCACGCCAGTAGTCAACATTCGCCAGAAGGATCCGCACGCCTTCGTCAAAAGACACTCTGGGCTCCCACCCTAGCCGCCGGCGGATCTTCGCGATGTCTGCAAGCGTGCAATCCGGCTCCCCCGGCCGCCTGGGGACGCTCGTGACCGGACCTCCCAGCAGCGCCACCAGGCGATTCACGCTGTATGTTTGTCCGGACCCCACATTGAATACCTCCTCGGTGACATCGGAGTCCGCAGCTTTGACAAAAGCATCGACGACGTCTTTGACGAATGTAAAATCGCCAGAAAAACCCCGAACACGGCCCCGTAGGCACCCGAGGTCCGGGACCGAGGTCCGTAGACGTTGAAAAGGCGGAGAGAAACGACCGGAAGCCTGTAAACCCTTCCCCAATGCAAAACGCATTGCTCTCCGAGATGCTTCGACAGCGCGTAAGGATACTGCGGTCGTATCGGAGCCGTCTCCGGAGTAGGATAGAGATCGGGAATTCCGTAACAAGAGGAAGAAGCTGCATATACGAACCGCTTGACCCCTGCCTTCCTGGCCGCTTCCAACACCGCCACCGTCCCATCCACATTAGCCCGGTGATAATCGAGCGGGCGCTGGATCGATGGGACAATATCGGCCAGCCCCGCTAGATGGAAAGTCCATTCGACGTCTTGGAAGTGAGATTGGATCTCGTCAATCCCCGAGATGTCCGCGCGAACCACGGTTAACCGGCCATCGCTATGGACGGCCTCGAGATTTTCGTTGCGGCCGGTAGAAAAGTTGTCGAGCACCGTCACCGCGTGGCCGTCCGACAGAAGCCTTTCCACAAGGTGACTGCCGATAAAGCCTCCGCCTCCCGTCACCAGGGCTTTCCTCAAAGCACTCGCCCCGGTCTTTTCTGCATTTCTTTCTCGGGCGCCTGGCACCGCTCAAAGTATGCGGTCACGAGATGATCAAACATCAAGTGGACGTCCTCTATAATTCCATAGTCGTTTGAGGGAACGACCACAGGGATATCCACCATGCCGCCGACGCGGCCACCGCGCATGCCCAGAAAACCTATCGTGTTCAATTCCATCTCTCGGGCCACTTCTACGGCGCGCACAATATTCGGCGAGTTGCCGCTGCCGGAAAAAACAATGAGCACATCGTCCGGTTGAGCGAGCTCCCTCAATTGACCCGCGAAGATTTCCTCGTAGCTCTCATCGTTGGCGATCGCCGTGATGGTCGGAACATTGTCCGAGAGCGCGATCGCCCGGAAGCCCCTCCCGCCCCGTTTGGCTACACCCTTCATCAGATCGTTCGCCATGTGGGAAGCGGTGGCCGCGCTTCCGCCGTTTCCGGCAAGAAACACGCGGCGCCGCTCTCGATGTGCCTCTTCGAGGGTTTGAAAGACACGCAAGAGGTCGTCGAGGAGCAAGCTCCGAAGCGCCGTGCAGAGGGAGTCAATATACTTTTCAAGAAAATCGCGCTGATCCATACTAATTCCAGGCCGCACCGGCGTTATTGGAGGCGCTAAACCTCCCTCCGATCGAAACTCCAGTCGTGGTCGCACACGAAGTCGGAGCTTCCAGGGTGGGTTCTTCCCGTCCCGAAAAAATCGCCTGTGACAACTTCCAGGACTGCTGCCTCGCTGATCACGTCCGAATGAACGAGGTTAGCACTCGACCCCAAGTCTACAGAGTATCTTCCAGGCTTCAGAGGAAAGCGCGGGACCCGGCACACAATCCGACCTTCGGCAGGTAGAGATGCAAAGTTTTCTCCCTTATGATTGGAGCTGAAAAACAATAACCGTCTTTGCCAGTGATCTGCGACGTAGAACCACACCATAACGTTCGATACCGGCTTGCCTTCCGGCACAATATAGGACAGGACAAACTCTACCGTCTCGCCCATGCCTACGGATCTGATCGGATTCCCAGTTGCGTCGCGCAACTGGAATCCCGTGAAGCGAAGCCGACCGTTTCCTTTCCTGTCGCTCCGCTCCGCAAGCAAGGTGTACAGGTCTTTTCTATCGGCCGTGCTGTCAAGATATTGCCTGATCACCTGTTCTGACGGGCCATCCGCCCTCTTGCTTCCACAATCCAACCAGATCGCCCGTTCGCACAGGCGCCTGATAGCCTCCATGTTGTGACTGACAAGCAAAACCGTTCTACCGCTTTCAGCGACATCGCCCATCTTTCCCAAGCATTTTCTCTGGAAGGCTGCGTCGCCTACCGCCAGCACCTCGTCGACAAGCAAGATTTCCGGCTCAAGATGCGCCGCCACTGCAAAGGCCAGGCGCACGTACATGCCGCTGGAGTAGCGTTTCACGGGGGTGTCGATAAACTCCTCTATCCCTGAAAAGGCCACGATTTCGTCGAACCTGCGATCGATCTCGGCGCGCCTCATCCCCAGAATCGCGCCGTTCAGATAGATATTTTCCCGCCCGGTCAATTCCGGGTGGAAGCCCGTCCCCACTTCCAGGAGCGAGGCCACCCTGCCGTGGATCTCCGCCCGGCCCTCGGTGGGCGAGGTGATTTGAGTGAGGATCTTGAGCAGAGTGCTCTTGCCAGCACCGTTGCGGCCGATAATACCAACCACCTCCCCGTAGTTGACCTCCAGGGAAACGTTCTTCAGGGCCCAGAAAAGGTTTTGCCTGTCTCCGGAACGGCCGTTCCTCGAAAGAGCGCCGGCAATTTTCGCGACGAACTGTGAAACCGACTCCTGCAGTGTAGAATACGGCTGGACTTTCCCCCCGATGCGGTATTGCTTCTACAGTCCTTCAACGCGAACGGCGATGTCACTCATTGGGTTTGGGGTTTAAATCACGTCCGCAAACATTTTCTCTGCGCTACGGAAGTAATAAATCCCGCCCACGAACAGCACGGCAACTAAGATTACAGCGATGTAGATGGTCACGAGGGGGGGCCGAGTCCCTAAAAGCGCCCATCGAAACCCCTCGATCACGCCGGCCATCGGATTCAGCCCGTACAGCCATTGCCATTTTGCGGGAACCATGCTCGATGGATATGCGACGGGACTGACGAACAGCCAGAACTGCGTGAAAAACGGCAATGCGTAGCGCACATCCCGATACTTTACGTTGATCACGGCAAGCCAAACCCCGACCCCAAGTGCCGCAAAGATAGCCATCAGGATGAACCCCGGCAACAGCAGTACTCCCCAAGTAGGGACGATGCCGTAATAAAACATCAGGATGAGCAGAATTCCGAAGGCTATGACAAAATCGACCAGACTTGCCAGCACAGATGAAAGCGGGATAATCAACCGCGGGAAATAAACCTTGGTGATCAAACCCGCCCCTCCAACCACGCTCTGCGATGAAAGGTTAAGAGACTGAGAAAACAGTTGCCACGGCAGCAAAGCCACATAAGCGAAGATCGGATAAGGCACGCCATCAGAGGGGATCTTCCCCAGCTTGCCGAAAAAGATACTAAAGACCACCATCGTACATACCGGCTGAACGATCGCCCACGCGGGACCCAGGATGCTTTGCTTGTATCGTATCTTGACGTCCCTCCAAGCCAGGAAGTAGAGGAGCTCCCGATAGGCCCATAAATCCGCAAGCTTGAGCGCGGCTATGCCGTGCTCAGGTTGTATGAGAACCATCGGCGTGTCGCTGGATGCTCTAACCATGGTGGCCGCAGAGCCGCAAGAGGAATGTCAAATCGCGGCTAAAACAAAGTGTAAATAAACGGAGCAATCGCGGAGCTTTGGGCGAAGATCACAAGGCCGCCAAACAGCATAAGAACCAGGATCATCGGGGTTAACCACCACCACTTGTTCTGCCAGAAAAACTGGAGAAGCTCACCCATGATACCCATCCGGGTCGCCAAGCTTTCGAGGAATCGCATGCGGATTACCTCCTGGCAATGACCGCCGACCGAGGACGGTGGACCGCCAATCGCGTCTCGTCCTGGTTGACCAGAGCATGTCGCATCGCTTGCAGCTTAGCAAAAAGCTTCTGGCCTAACTCCTCGGAAGAAGATAAGAGATCTTGCAGCGCCCGCCCGTGGTGCGTCCGTTCAACTAGGCGCCGACAGGCAACAGTTTCAATAAAAGAGCGTAACGCCAACCCCAAAAATCGAGCTTGCTCTGGGTCGCTCTGGCTCGTCGACCCTTCAGCGATATTGAGGGCGATGGACGTAGCTGCCCGGACTAGTTGATCGTTTAGATTGTATTTCTCCTGCTTGGGCAATTGCTCGGCCAGAGCATAACAAAGATCAATGTAGTCAAGGCTTAAGCTCCAAACCTCAAGCCGTTCGAATTTGAAGGCGTTCTCCATTACTTTTTCTGCGGTCTGCCCTCCTCTTTTCCTCGGTCGTCTGTCTTCGGTCACC
>JACPFH010000330.1 GCA_016183075.1 Deltaproteobacteria bacterium
CGCGGGATCCGATGCCGGCGCTATTCAAACCCGCGCCGAAAAGAAGCGCGATGCTTACGTGCTCGAAGGGTCGAAGATCTTTACCACCAACGGGAGCCGCGCTGATCTGGCGATCGTCTTTGCCGTAACCGATCCGAGCCGCGGGAAAAAAGGCATTTCCGCCCTCCTCGCCGAGAAGGGCACGGAAGGATTTTCCGTGCGCCGGGTTGAGGATAAGCTCGGGCTGCGCGCATCGGACACGGCCGAACTCAACTTTCGCGGCTGCCGCGTGCCCGCGGAAAATCTCTTGGCTGCCGAGGGAGACGGGTTTCGGATCGCGATGGAGACGCTTGACTGCGGCAGGATCGGGATAGCCGCCCAGGCTGTCGGCATCGCTCAGGGATGTCTGGAGGAGTGTGTGGCCTATGCGAAGGAGCGGCGCCAGTTCGGGCGGCCGATCGCCGAGTTTCAGGCCATCCAGTGGATGCTGGCGGATATGGCCACCGAGATCGACGCCGCCAGGGCCCTCACCTATCGGGCCGCGTGGCTGCGCGCGCAGGGAGCGCGGGTGACCTCGGAAGCGGCTATGGCCAAGCTCTTTTCCGGCGAGGCCGCGAACCGGATCGCGTACAAAGCGGTTCAAATCTTCGGCGGCTACGGCTACATCAAGGATTTCGCGGTCGAGCGCTTGTACCGGGACGCCCGGGTGACAACGCTTTACGAAGGAACCTCGGAGATTCAGCGGCTGATCATCTCGCGCCATCTGGTGGGAGAAGAGGAGCCCGCGTATGACGGCTAAGAAGAGGGTCTTTGGAAACCTTTCCGGAACGGAGATCAAGGATGTTTACGGACCCCAGGACATTCAAGATCTCGACCATGCGCGCGATCTGGGCAGCCCCGGCGATTATCCCTTCACCCGGGGTGTCTACCCCACCATGTACCGCCGGCGGTTATGGACAATGCGCCAGTTCGCTGGCTTCGGCGCGGCAGAGGAGACGAACCGCAGATACCATTATCTGCTGAAGCACGGGAACACCGGTCTCTCCGTCGCTTTCGATATGCCTACTCTCATGGGATATGACTCGGACCTGCCGAAATCCAAGGGAGAGGTAGGCAGATGCGGTGTCGCCGTGGATTCTCTGGCGGACATGGAAACCCTCTTCCGCGGCATTCCTCTCGATCAGGTGAGCGTGTCGATGACGATCAACGGCCCCGCGATCGTGCTTTTTGCTATGTACCTGGTGGCCGCCGAGCGACAGGGAGTGGACTTCGAGAAGCTTCGGGGGACGCTACAAAACGATATTCTCAAGGAATACATCGCCCAAAAAGAATGGATCTGCCCGCCGGCTCCCGCGCTCAAGCTGATCAACGACACGATTCGGTTCTGCGTCGAGTCGGTCCCGCACTACCATCCGATCAGCATCAGCGGCTACCATATCCGCGAGGCGGGCTCCACGGCGGTACAGGAACTGGCGTTCACGCTTTACGACGGCCTGACATACGTCGGCTCTGGGATCGAGACGGGCCTTAAAGTCGATGATTTCGCCCCGCGCCTTTCCTTCTTCTTTAATGCCCACAACGACTTCTTCGAGGAGATCGCCAAGTATCGCGCCGCCCGCCGGCTGTGGGCCACGGAGATGAAGCGTCGCTTCAGCCCCAGAGATCCGGCTTCACTCGCGCTGCGCTTCCACAGCCAGACTGCCGGCTGCACGCTTACCGCGCAGCAACCCCATAACAACATCATCCGCGTGACGCTCCAGGCGCTGGCCGCGGTCCTGGGCGGGACGCAGTCTCTGCATACCAACTCCCTCGACGAGACGCTCGCTCTGCCAAGCGAGGAAGCGGTGAAAATCGCGCTGCGCACCCAGCAGATCATCGCTCACGAGTCGGGAGTTCCGAATACCATCGATCCTCTGGGCGGATCCTATTACGTGGAATGGTTGACCAACCGCATGGAGGCCGAGGCCAAGGCCTACTTCGACAAGCTCGATGAGACGGGCGGCATGGCGCGCGCCATCGAGCTGGGCTTTCCTCAAAGCGAGATCCACCGGGCCGCCATGGCGTACCAAAAGGAGGTCGAAAGCGGCGAGCGGATCATCGTCGGGGTCAATGCCTACGCCGAGCGTGAAGGCCGCCCCGTCAAGATACTCAAGATCAAGCCCGACGTTGAACGCAGGCAAATCCTTCGGCTGAAGGAAAGAAAAAAACGTCGCAGTGCGAAGCGCGTGACCGGCGCCCTGGAGTGGCTGACCCGCGCGGCGGAGCAAGATGAGTATCTGATGCCGCCGATCCTGGAAGCGGTGCGCGCGGAAGCGACGATCGGAGAGATCTGCGGCGTTGTGCGCCGGGTCTACGGGGAGTATCGCGAGACGGCCGCTGTCTGACGGCCGTGGCTGAAGACAGACGGTTGGCGGATGGGCCTTTTTCAACGTTCTGTTAGGAGACTAGGGGCGTGGCGAAAAAGCCCAGGGTCTTGATCGCCAAGATCGGCCTCGACGGTCATGACCGCGGAGTCAAGATTGTCGCCCGCGCGCTGCGCGACGGCGGGATCGAGGTGATTTATCTCGGTATTCACAACACCCCCGAAGAGATCGTGAGCGCGGCGATGCAGGAAGACGTGGATGCTATCGGGTTGTCGGTGCATTCCGCGGCTCACATGACCCTGTTTAAAGAAGTGCTGAGGCTGCTAAGGCAAAGGCGGGCGACCGGGATGGTCCTGTTTGGAGGAGGGATCATCCCTGAGGAGGATATCCGCGCCCTGAAGAAACTGGGCGCGAAGGAGATTTTCACGCCGGGAAGGCCGCGGCAGGAGATCATTGAGTTCGTAAAGTCGCTTTCGGGCAGCAGGAGGCAAAAGACGAAACGCCCAGCCTCACGCTGAAACGGGCAACAGGCGATGGCATATGGATTTTGAGCTCACCGAAGAGCACAAGGCGTTGCGGCAAACCATCCGCGAGTTTGGCGCGGCCGAGATTATGCCGGGAGCAAAGGAGCGGGACGAGGCAGCGCGTTTCCCTCATGAACTGATTCCCAAGATGGCTGAATTGGGCCTGTTTGGTCTGATGATTCCCGAGACCTGCGAGGGCGCGGGGTTGGACGGGGTCGGGGCTGTCATCGTTATCGAAGAGCTGGCCCGGGCGGAAGCGGCGGTTGCTCTCATTGTTGCCTCGCATAATTCTCTGTGCGCAGGCCATATCTTCAAGTTCGGCAACGAGGCGCAGAGAAAGAAGTATCTGGCGCCACTGGCCCGGGGGGAAAAGCTCGGAGCTTGGGCTTTAACTGAGCCCACCTCGGGATCCGACGCGGGGTCGCTGAAGACTCGCGCCAGACTGGTGAAAGACTCGTGGGTGATCCGGGGGGAAAAGCTCTTTACGACTCAGGGATCGACCGCCGGTATTTACATCATCATGGCGTCGACCGAGCCTTCCTCGGGCAATCGCGGCATCTCAGCGTTTATCGTGGAGCGAGACACGCCGGGGCTCGTCGTGGGAAGAGTGGAGAACAAGCTCGGGGTCAGGGCCTCAGACACGGCCCAGCTCCACCTTGAGGATGCGCGCGTGCCCAAGGAGAACCTTCTGGGTGAGCTGAACCGGGGATTCAGAGATGCCCTGACTATTTCTATTTGGCAGGGAGGTCGGATCGGGATCGGGGCTAGTGCCGTGGGCATCGCGCGCGCGGCTCTTGAGGATTCGATCAAGTACGCCAGGGAGAGAAGGCAGTTCGGCAAAGCGATCGCCGAATTCGAGGCGATCCAGTGGATGCTTGCCGATATGGCGACGGGGATCGACGCCGCGAGGCTTCTGGTGTACCGCGCGGCGCGCCTTAGGGATCAGGGCCGGCCTTTCACGAAGGCCGCCTCCGAAGCCAAGCTATTTGCCTCTGAGGTCGCCGTTAAGGCGACAAACAGCGCGGTGCAGATTCACGGCGGGTATGGCTACATGAAGGACTTCGCGGTGGAGCGATACTTCCGGGACGCCAAAGTCTGCGAGATCGGCGAAGGGACTTCGGAAGTCCAGCGTCTGGTTATCGCCCGGGAGCTTCTTGCGTGAGCAAGGCGGGCGAGGTTGTAAAGCGATTGCGCAAAGGCGATGCGAGAGCCGTAGCTCGATGTCTCACCTTGATCGAGAACGGTGATCCCGGGGCGAGGTCGATCCTTAAAGAACTCCATTCCCGGAGCGGAAGGGCGCACATCGTCGGGGTTACCGGCGCCCCCGGAACGGGAAAGAGCACGCTCATAAGCTCTATGACGGCGGAGCTCAGGCGGCGAAAGAAGCGGGTGGCCGTTCTTACCGTAGATCCCACGGGCCCGTTCTCCGGCGGGGCCTTGCTCGGGGATCGGATCAGGATGCGGGAGCATTTCCTCGACGAAGGCGTATTCATCCGCAGCCTGGCGACTCGGGGCTCCACAGGAGGAGTCGCTGCTTCGATCCGGGATGCGGCGTGCCTTCTCGATGCCGCCGGCAACGAGATCGTGCTGATTGAAACCATTGGCGTCGGCCAGGATCAGGTCCAGGTCAAGGACCTAGCCCACACCGTTGTGGTTATCGTGATACCTCGGATGGGCGACGAGATCCAGGGAATGAAGGCGGGGCTTTTAGAGATCGCCGACATCCTGGTGATCAACAAAGCCGATCTGCCCGGCGCGGACGAGGCGGCAGAGCAGCTTCGCGGCCTTTTTGGAGAGAGCGGGGTTCCCATCTTGAAGACCGCTGCGCTGGAAAACGTCGGTGTAGGCCAATTGATCGACACGCTGGAAGAGCATTACGGGAAGCTTCAAACAGAAAGGGAGCGCGGCCGCACGGGCCTGGATTTTTCCCGCAGCCAGCTGCTCTCTCTGTTGCGGGATCGGCTGCTGGATCGACTCGTGCAACGCATTGGCGCCGGTTCGATTGAGGCGTGGGCGGAGAAGGTCGCCGAGCGCCGTCTCGATGCGCATACGGCGGCCGAAAAAATCTTAAAGAGTGCCGGCTTTTGATTACGCTCTCAGAGATTCACGCAGTCAACGATCCTGACGTTGTCGCGGGTCAGGGAAGCGTCGGCCCGGAGCTGCATGAGCAAAATCCCGATCTCGACGCGGTCATAGTTCCGGCGGGCGGCGGCCTCATTGCGGCAGGGGAGAAGGATACTTATGGATAAAATTTGTGCCAATGTCCTTGAGGCCGTCGGTGATACACCCCTGATCCGCCTCCATCGCGTCGCCTCAGGCATCCCCGCGGCCGTCTGCGCGAAATTGGAGGCCTGCAACCCGGGACATAGCGTCAAGGATAGAATCGCGCTCGCGATGATCGAGGATGCGGAACGCACAGGATTGCTCAAACCCGGCGGCACGATCGTGGAGCCCACTTCGGGAAACATGGGTGTGGCGCTCGCCATCGTGGCTGCCGTTAAAGGCTACAAGTGCATCTTTACGATTCCTGACAAGATGAGCATAGAAAAAATTCGTCGCCTGCGTGCCTTTGGCGCGGAGGTAGTAGTCACCCCCACCGCCGTTCCGCCGGAGTCGCCGCAATCTTACTACTCGGTGGCCCGTCGGCTTGCCGAGGAAATCCCCGGCGCCTGCATGCCCATGCAGTACGATAACGCCGCAAACATGGACGCCCATTACGCCTCAACCGGACCGGAGATCTGGGAACAGACGGATGGGAAGATCACACACTTTGTGGCGGGTATGGGAACCGGGGGAACGATTTCAGGCACCGCCAAATACCTAAAGGAGAAGAAACCGCAGTGTAAGATCATTGGGGTCGACCCGGAGGGCTCGATCCTGGAGAAGGTCTTTCGAGGCAAGAAATGGTCATGGACCGACTCGCACCCGTACAAGGTCGAAGGGATCGGAGAAGATTTCGTCCCCAAAAACCTGCTTTTTGAACACATCGACGACGTAATCACGGTTTCTGACCGGGATTCGTTTGTCATGGGCCGGCGGCTCGCGCGGGAGGAGGGTCTCTTTTGCGGCGGATCCTCGGGCTCGGCGGTCGAGGGGGCGCTGAGATACGCCCGCAAAAAACACCTTGAAGAAGACGACCTGGTCGTGGTGCTGCTGCCCGATGCGGGCGAGATCTACCTCTCGAAGATGTACTCCGATGAATGGATGAGACAGAACCAGTTCCTTGGAACGAGCGTGCGAGTGGCGGAAATTCTCGCCTCCAAGTCACGGAAGCTCCCCAAACTCTTGTCGGTGGAAGCGACATCGACCGTTCGCGATGCGATCCAGAAGATGAACCGCTATGGAGTCTCGCAGCTTCCCGTCTTTGAGAAGGAAAATCTCGTAGGTTCTGTGAGCGAAACGGCGCTTTTCCAGAGGACGATAGAGGATCCCGGGGTGATGGAGCTTACGGTCGGAGCTGTGCTTGAGTCCCCGTTTCCCACCGTCGGGCCGGAGCAGGACGCCTATGAGGTCTTGAAGCTTCTCAGATCTTCGCCGGCGGTTCTCGTCCGCGACGCCGGCGGGTACCAGGGGATCCTCACGCGCTTCGATGTGGTCGGGCAGCTAGGGGGAAAATTCTGATGGGCCGAAAGAATGCTGCTCAGGGGGCACTCCGCTTCGCCACGCGCGCCATTCACGTGGGTCAGGAGCCGGATCCCACCACGGGTGCGGTCACCGTACCGATCTACCAGACCAGCACTTACGCGCAGATCGCGCCGGGAGTGCATAAAGGATACGATTATTCGAGGACGGATAACCCTACCCGGACGGCTCTGCAGAAGGCGCTGGCCAGTCTGGAATCGGCGAAGTATTGTCTCGCTTTTTCCTCGGGCATGGGCGCGGAAACGACAGTCATGCTCCTGCTGAAGCAAGGGGATCATATCGTTTCCACGCGCGACGTCTACGGGGGCACCTACCGCCTCTTCATGCGGGCCTTTCAAGACTTCGGGCTCAGGTTTTCCTTCGTCGAGAGCGCAGATATCGGCGAGATCGAGCGCGCCATGACCAAAAGGACCCGTCTTGTATGGATCGAATCGCCCACCAATCCGCTCCTTCGAATCACGGACATCCGGGCGGCGGCAGGTGTGGCCCACCGCTACGGGGCTCTCTGCCTTGTCGACAACACCTTTGCGTCACCGTTCTTCCAGCGGCCGCTTGTTTTGGGGGCGGATCTTGTGCTGCATTCGACGACCAAATACATCGCCGGGCACGCCGACGTCGTGGGCGGGGCGATTTGCCTCAAGGACCGCCGCCTGCACGAGCGGCTTAAGTTCCTGCAGAACGCCGCCGGCGCAACGCCATCCCCGCTCGATTGCTTCCTCACCCTGCGGGGACTAAAGACGCTGGCCCTGCGCATGCGCGAGCATGAAAACAACGCAATGCGGATTGCGCGGTTGCTAAAGAAACATCCCCGCGTGGCTCGAGTCTACTATCCTGGCGAGCCCGATCATCCCGGCCACAAGATCGCGGCTGCACAGATGGACGGCTTCAGCGGGATGGTCTCCTTCGAGGTAAAAGGCGGACTCGCGGAGGCGCGGCGGGTTTTAGGCCGGTTTCGGCTCTTTAAGATCGCGGAGAGCCTCGGTGGGGTAGAGTCGCTCGTCGAGCTGCCGGCTATCATGACCCATGCATCGATCCCCAAAGAAGAGCGCAAGAAGGCCGGGCTAAACGAAGGCCTGATCCGTCTTTCCGTGGGGATCGAGGACGCAGAGGATCTTCTTGCGGATCTGAGTCGCGCGCTCGGTCGCTAACGGCTGCGGGAAGAACTATAGCTGAACTATCCCGCGGGCTCGAGGGAGCCGAGCCATATCATGCCGCGGATGTGGTTGTTCACGACCGAGGGGAGCGCGAGCGAGGCTGCGGACGTCCGATTACAGACGGTACGACTCATGGCACGAACCCATCGGCCGCAGCCGAGAGCGCGTTCCCCGAGGGAGATCAGTCCATCGTCCGCGGCCGGAGAGGCTTGCCCCCGGGAGAGGAGCAATTCTCGTGGTCAAGGATCTGGGTGAATTCGAGGTAACCGCGGAGCGGGGATTTTTGCCCAGCCCCGACCCGCTGGATCGCTTGCCCTCCGACTTCGAGCCGTGGGAGGCGATCGCACAAAATCTACCCAGACTTCTAGTGGCAGCAAAGGTCCGCGCGGCCATCGAATCCCTGCCGGTTTTAGATGCGTCCCGGCTCGGCGACGAACGGCAAATTCGCCGGGCCATGATGGCGCTTTCATTTGCGGCACATGCCTACGTTTGGGGGGATCCCAAACCTGTCATGCGCATCCCTGCGGCTCTATCGGTTCCCTGGCATCGCCTCTCGCAGCGCTTGGGACGCCCTCCCGTGCTTTCGTACGCCTCCTATGCCCTGGACAACTGGAAAAGGCTCGATCCCAAAGGTCCCGCAGAGCTGGGCAACATCGTCGTCCTGCAACACTTCTTAGGCGGCCTGGATGAGCAATGGTTTATTCTGATTCACGTCGCCATCGAAGCGAAGGCGGGCCCCGCGCTTGCGGCCGTGGTCGAGGCGCAAAAAGCCGTCCTTGCGGATTCGCCCGCGGAGGTAACCCGCTATCTGGGTGTCGTAGCCCAAACGCTCCAGGCCGCGCACGAGATCCTGTTGCGGATGCCGGAGGGCTGCGATCCGTACATCTATTACAACCGGGTCAGGCCTTACCTGCACGGCTGGGCCAGCCATCCGAGCCTTCCTGAGGGAATTGTTTACGAAGGCGTGGACGACTACGCGGGCAAACCCCGGAGCTTTCGCGGTGAAACAGGCGCGCAAAGCTCTCTCATTCCCCTGCTGGACGCGGCGCTCGGAGTCATGCACGCCGCAGACTTGCTGCGCACCTATCTAATAGAGATGCGCAACTATATGCCGCCGAAGCATCGGGCTTTCATCGACGCGGTGGAGGCGGGACCGTCCATTCGCAATTATGTTCTTGAGCGCCGCGCGACATCTCTTTCTCTCCGCGACGCGTATAACGCGGCCGTCGATAGCCTCAGGCGTTTTCGCTCGACCCACCTGGAATACGCGGACAGGTATATTTTCAGGCAAAGACAGCGTGGGGCCCTTAATCCCGTCGCTGTTGGAACCGGCGGGACGCCGTTTATGCCGTATTTAAGGAAGCACCGGGACGAAACCTCCAAGCACAGGATAAAGTAAGGGGAGGCGGTTCCGGTCGAAAATCCTACTTGCGCCGGTAGCGCGCGACCGCGGGGTTTACACCGAGCTTCTTGCCGTTTTCCCAGAGGTAAAAACCCTTGCCGTTCTTGACGCCGTAAAAGCCTGCGGCGACGAGCTTGGCGAGCAGATCAGGCGGCTGGTACGAAGGTCCCAGCTCGCGAGCCAGCACCTCACCGATGGCAAGCGTGGTATCGAGACCCACATAGTCGAGCGTGGTGATCGGTCCCATGCGGTGGCCCAGGCAGATCGTGGTCTTGTCCGCGTCCTCACAGCTCATTATTCCTTCTTCCACCACACGGACCGCCTCGTTCAGGAAAGGCACAAACATCCGATTGATGCCGAAGCCCGCCTTATCTTCGGCCACGATGGGCTCCTTGCCCAGCTCGCGGCAAAAATCGAGAACGCGGGCAAAAGTATCCTCCGACGTGAGGAAGCCGCGGATGATCTCGCAGCCGGGCTGAACCGGGACCGGGTTCATGAAATGCATCCCCATGAATTTCTCCGGCACCGGATAAGCAGCGGCAAGCCGGGTGATGGAGATGGAAGAGGTGTTGGAGACGAACAAGCCTCGAAAACCCATTTTACTGAGCTCAGCAATCGTCTCCTTTTTTGCCGCTTCGTTCTCTATGATGGCTTCGATGAGAATATCCCGATCCAGGAGGCGCTCCTTATCCGTCGAAGTTTTCAACCGGCTCAGGGCTTCATCTCTTGCTTCGGGAGGCAGACCGCTTTTGCCTCCCGATTTCCGGTGGCTTTCCACCAGCCGCTCGAGGCTTTCTCTGATCCGGCCGAGCCCCTTTGCCACGATGTCTTCAGAGACATCGACGACTAAGGTGGCAAATCCCTTGGCAGCGGCGACCTGCGCGATACCACTCCCCATGAGGCCAATGCCGATCACGCCGACCTTTTGAATTCCAGAAGCCATAATGCTTCACCCATAGCGCATCGCGCGCGTTTATGCCAGCCGCCGTGGCCGATGGAACGAGCTCCCTCGGGAAGCGCGCTCTCGGCCGCGGCCGATGGGTTCGTGCCATGAGTCGTGCTGTTTGGTATCGGACGTCCGCAGCCTCGCTCGCGCTCCCCTCGGTCGCCGACAAGCACCTCCGCGGCCTTCCGCCTCGGAGTGGTGAAAGTGAGTAGCTGACAAGGGTGGTAATTGCCGACCATGGTTCTCCGTGTTAGCCTTTGGGTGTGAACCGAGATAAAGAGATCGTCATCCTTGCGGGCGCGCGCACGCCGTTCGGCAAGTTCGGCGGCGCCTTAAAAGAACTGACGGCGACTGATCTTGGTGTTATCGCAACCGGGGAAGCGTTGAAGCGATCGGAGGTTTCGCCGCAGGAAATCGACCATGTCATCTTCGGCAACGCGCAGCAGACCAGTTCGGATTCCATCTACCTGGCGCGTCACATCGGTCTTAAGAGCGGGATACCTGTAAACGTTCCCGCCCTTAGCGTGAATCGCCTTTGTGGTTCGGGATTCCAGTCCATCGTGAGCGGCGCCTATATGTTGCTTCTGGGGGACGCCAGGTTTGTCTTGGCAGGCGGCTCGGAGAGCATGAGCCAGGCGCCGCATGTGATCCGGGGCGCGCGATGGGGGCTCCAGTTAGGGCAGGGTGATCTCGAAGATTCTCTTTGGTCGGCCTTGACTGACACTTACTGCGATCTATCGATGGCGCTCACGGCGGAGAATATTGCTGTAAGATACGGCATCAGCCGGGAGGCGGCGGATGAGTATGCCTATCAAAGCCAGATGAGGGCCAAGTAAGCGCAGGAATCAGGCCGGCTTGCGGAAGAGATCGTCAGGATCGACGGCATCCTTGAGCGCGACGAGCATCCCCGGCTCAATTCGACCCGGGAGGGACTCGCGGCTCTGA
>JACPFH010000331.1:0-3172 GCA_016183075.1 Deltaproteobacteria bacterium
AGGATAAAAGCCCCACCCAGACGGTGGTGTAAAATAAGCTGGGGAGGACAAGGGGTAGAATGATGCCTTTTAAAGCAGCGATCCTGGAACCCCCGCACGTCTCTACGGCCTCTTCCAGATCGCGATGAATCTGGACCAGCGCGGCGTTTATGGACCTCGTGCCGAAGGCGATATAGGCTACGGCGTGAGCGATAATAACCGAAGCGAGGCTCCCGTAAAGAGGGATCCTGCGGGCAAGCAGCAGCCCGAAAAATGCCACCGAGAACGCAAAGGCTATCCTTGGGATTGCGTGGGGCAAAAGAGAGATCGTATCGATGATGTACCTGCCCGGCAACGTGCTGCGAACGACGATCCAGGAAATGACCAGACTCAGCACAATGACCGATATCGCGACGGAGATCACGAGTTGAACGGTATTGGACAAAACGCCGCCCTCGAATAGAAGGACCCATGCCGATCGGTAACCTTGGGCTGTTATGGTTGCGAGAGCCGCCGTGGTGGGGAGCTGGATGCGAGGGACAAGGGAGGTCCAAGTCACCGCCAGGAAGGGTAAAAAAATGTCCAGCACAAAGTAAACGCCGATAAAGCTCAGCGCGGCCCACTTCCACCGACCCATCTCGATCAGCTTCAGCTTATAACCCTTCCCTGTGACCGTCTCGTACCGGTGGCTGGCGCGCAGCGTTTTGAGGTAAATTTTCAAAGCGATCAATGTCGGAAGCAAGAGAAGTATGCCGTAGACCCCTGCTATTCCGTACCGGGGAAGCCCTATGTCTCTGCTAAAGGCGGAAAACATAAGGGTACTGAAAACCTGAATGTTATTCGCCGCCCCCAGTAGGGCGGCTACCTCATACATGGATATCGCGGTCATGAAGTTGTAGATGACGGCGCCGAGTATTGCCGGCTTAATCATGGGGAACGTAATCAAGCGCAGGCACTGGAAGCGGTTCGAACCGGCCACTTCGGCACACTCCTCAAGAGCGGGATCAACCGCCAGGAGAGGTCCCGATATCATGAAGAACATGGTTGGCGTGAGGATCAAGCCCTGGACGAAGGCCATGGAGGAGATGTTGTAAATGCTTATAGGCCCGCTCTCCACGGGAATAAAAATTCGCAGCATCTGGTTGATCAGACCTATTTCGGGACTCAACAACATGATCCAGCCCATCACTCTAAGGAAGCCGGGCAGAACTATGTGAAGAAACATCAGCGTCAGAAAAAAACTTTTCCATGGAGTATCGGTGCGATGAATCAGCCAGGCGATGGGAAGGGCAAAGAAAAGGTTTACCAGCACGGTCCCTGCGCCCAAAAACAAAGTGTTGAAGCCCGCACGCAGCGTAAACGGATCCAGCAGGACCTCCTCGTAGTTGGCGAGAGAAAAACGAGCATCAACTCCTGGCAGTCCCTCGACAAAAGTCGTCCACAGAACAAGGGCCACCAAGCCACATATAAAGGCCGAAACGATGATGCCCAAAAGGAATAGAGGCATCTCGGGATTAAGGAGGTGGCTAAAAGACAAACGGTCTGTTCTTGCTACGTGCCTAATTGCTCTCGCTTCCACGGTGTCTCGAAAGACTAGGCAGTCAGTGGCGTCGGCCCGGTCCTAGGTGTGACGAGTCCCCGGCTTTGCCGTGCCAACCTTGCTGACTTTGACCTTCACGCAAGCGTCCATAAGGCCGGCCATCGGGTCGATCTGGTCAAGACCGTACGGCACCAGGGAGTTAAAGTGCACGCCCCGGTGTCGCGCCGTGCGGCGCGCGCGGCCCCAGTGTCCAAACGCCGACGCGATGCCGATGACCTCCGGGTGAACGCACTCGGTTACCTTAGCGATACCCTGGACGCTAACGCCCGCGCTGGTTTCCACCCTCACCGCGTCTTCGTCGGCAATTCCCTTGCGCGCCGCCGTCTCGGCGTTGATGAGAAGCTTGTAAGCGCTGCGGTGGTGGCTGGCCAGCTCGGCGAGCCACGGATTGTCCTGGGTCATGCTCTTGGTATGAAAGGGCAGCTTGTAGTTGACGGCGATGAGGTCATATTCGGGAGAGGTCTTTTGCGCGGCGCACGGGAACCAGGAAGGTAAGGCCTGGAACCCTCGGGTGTCCAACGCCAGCCCGGCCTCCGCGGCCATGACGTCCAACTGCCGGCCCACCTCCGGCAGGAACTCGAAGTAAAGATGGACGCGGGGCAATTTGACCAGAGCCCTGGGGAACCTCTCGGCAACCGTGCGCGGAAAGGCGACGAAGCCGCTCTGCCGCAGCTCAGCCAGCCCATGGTTCGAGCCGACCGTGGATTTGATCCGAAGATCGAGGATTTCTTCCACCGAGTAGCTTCGATTTGTCTCCAGCCGGTGCGGCTCTTTTAAGCCGAGCGCCGGGTTCAATTGGGACAAAAACTTGTCGAGCACGCCAAGCCGCCTGGCCAGATCCAAATAGATCTCCAGCGGGTGCCTGCCTGCCTTCTCCTCCGGAAGCACCGGCTGTCGCAGCGTGAAATACCAATGGTCGCCGTTGATCCATCCCCGAATAGAGTTCATGGGAAAGTCGAGCCTCTGCGCCTGGTGAGGCAGCGGGAGAAAAATGTCGGCCAGCTCGGCGCTCTCGCATAGCCTGTCGCCTAAAAAAACGACGAAGCGGAACTTGCCGACCGCCTGTGTAAGCATGGACGGGTCAACGCCTGACATGAGCATGTTGAAGTTGTTCAGGATAAGAACCTCGGGCTCGTAAGGGAGAAGATGGGGATGCTGCACGAGGCTCAGCCCCATCATGACCGTGCCCATAGCCCGCCCGAGCGGGAAAAGCTCCCGCAGGTTCACGCTCTGTGGGAGCCTCACCTGGCGCGGCGGGTAAGAGCGCACTTCGCCGGGAGCTACCACCAATCCCTCAAGACTCTCTTCCACTCGCAGCTTCTCGCCCGGACCGAGGATATTGGTGCTGAGGCTTCCACCGGGGACATCCAACGAACCCACCACCAGGTTGAGTAAATGAACGTTCATGCTCGCCCAAAGACCGAACTGGTGGGACGAGAGACCCCGGCTGTCGCAGAAGGTGCACGCCGGACGATAGGGCAACTCCTTGCCGTCGATCACGATCGTGCTGCCGATGCTTGCGGCCTCGCCGAACTCCCGGGCCAGCCGGCGTATTTTCTCCGCCGGCACAGTGGTGACCTTGCTCATTGCCTC
>JACPFH010000331.1:3201-6646 GCA_016183075.1 Deltaproteobacteria bacterium
GTCAAAGGGGCAGGCGCGTTTCGAATCCTCGTCCCAGACCAGCGGCTTCTGAGCGCTTTGCTCTCTCACATACCGCCCATCGCGGCTAACCAGGTAGGGAGCATTGGTGTAGGTTTGCAGGAACTGCCGATCAAAAATGGCCAGCTCGTTCACCAGGACATGGACCATGGACAGGGCCATCGCCCCATCCGTGCCCGGCCGGATGGGCACCCACTCGCTTGCCTTCGAGGCGATGGGAGTGCAAATCGGGTCCACTACCACAAGCTTCATGCCCCGCTTACGCGCCTCAGCGATGTCCCTGGTTGATCGCATGGTATCGTGCCCCACTACGCCGCCACGCTGAGAGCCAAAGAGCATCAAGTACCGGCACCGGGGTATATCCATCTCGACATGCATGGTGCCGTTCATCAAATAGCAGGCATCGACGTGAGTGGCGAAAAAAGGACCACCGGCCCAGTTAGGCGTGCCGACCACCTTGGCAAAGGCGCCGATAGCACCCATTACCCAGTCGGGCTCGCCGGTACCTCGAAGAATGACCAGCTTGCGTGGATCGTCCTTAATCGTTTCTCGGACGCTGCCGGCTACGATGTCGAGAGCTTCCTCCCAGCCCACCTCCCGCCACTTCGGGTCTACCCCCAGGCCCTTTTCTGGATTGGTTCTCACCAGAGGCCTTTGGGGGCGAGCCGGATCATAGAGGCTCATCACGTTGGCCATCCCTTTAGCGCACACCTTGCCTCTGTTGTGAGGGCTCTCCGGATCGCCTACGATCTGCACAACCACGCCGCTCTGTCGGTGGACCTTAATGCCGCAGGCGTTTGAGCACACCCGGCAGACGCTGGGAATCCAGACGTCATCATGCGCGGCATCGGCGTCCGTGTCGGCGCGCAGAGCTTGAGTCATGGGCTTCACTTTGACCTCCCGCGAATGTAGCGCTCCCCGTTCTTCGAAGTGGTGGTTCGCAAGGATTGTGCCAGCGCCGATCCGAAAGACCCTAGGAGGTTGCGGAAAAAGTGGTTTTCATGCTTCGACCGTTCGACTCGCTCACGGCAGGCTCCCTCGACTCGCCTTTAGTCCCGAGCTCGTCGAGGGATCAGCATGAACGGAAAAGACTCAACGATTTCAACGCATCGTCTGTTCGCCCCTTCGACTCCGTTCGTCCTGAGCCTGTCGAAGGACGAACGTCGCTCAGGACAGGCTCTGAGCCCGTCGAAGGGTGAACGGAGAGTTTTTCCGTAACCTGCTAGGTGGGCTCGAGGGCGAACTTCCTACTTTTCGGAAAACAGGCCGAATACGTTCTCAGAGTTTGCAGTACGCCCGTAACCGGGGGACTGGGCAGGATAGACGATGGTGGTCGCAGCAGGACTCGAACCTGCGACCTCTTGCATGTGAGGCAAGCGCTCTAACCAGCTGAGCTATGCGACCACCTGGAGTTTGTTACTTAACATCTTAGCTCTGGGGCTTCAAGAGAATGTTCATGAAGGTCAACTTCGCCCTGGCTGATGAAAGCCAGAGAGGGAACGAGGAAGAGGGCCGCGGGCGTGCTTGTCCGCGACCGAGGCGGAGCGCGAGCGAGGCTGCGGACGTCCGATTACGAACGCTACGACCTATGGCACAGGCCCATCGGCCGCGGCCCAAAGGCTCATCCGTCTCCTGGCGAGAGATCAACCTTCGTCTTGTAGAGCGGCCTGTTCAATTCATCCAAGATGCTTACCTCCGCAACCGGAGGCTTCCCTTTTCCATCGATGCTTACCAGGCCGTAACTGTAGGTCCGGCTCGAGAAAAACTCAAAGCGCTCGGCCGTGCCGCGAGCTAACCAATTCAGCGGCGCAGCGATGGGCCCGACCATGACCTCCCTCAACCCCCGGCTCTCCGGGACCCGGCTCACGGCCGCGTAGTGGACATCGGCGGCGATAAAAACCACGCCGGGAATATTTTGCTCTCCGATGAATTTCAGAATCTCCCTTCTTTCCTTCGGGTAGCCGCCCCAGCGGTCGCTTCCCGGCGCGGTGAAGGGAACCGAGGTAGCAATAAATTTAAACCATGCGTCGGACGAAGAAAGCCCGCGCAGCAACCACTCCTTCTGCTTCTGGCCCAGCATAGTACCTTCGCCGGGCCGACGATGCTGGCGCGTATCGAGCAAAAAGATCTCCGCGGCCTTACCCCATCGAAAGGAACGGTAGAGACGATAAGGGTCGCCGGGGTCCTGCCGGACCGGCCAATAGTCGAAAAACGCCTTTTGGCCGATCTTCGCGAGCGGGTGTTCCCCATAGTAGTCGTTCTCGACCTCATGGTCGTCCCAGATCACGTAGAGGCTAGTCTCAGCCAGAAGCCGCCGCGTGGGCGGGTCCTTTCGATTGGCTCTGTACTTGGCCCAAAACTCGCCAAGCTCCGTGGCTATCCAGTCCCTGTCCGCATAAATGGTATCGCCCAGATGAATGAAAAAATCCGGCCGTGAGAGCCGAACGGAGTCCAGAATCGCGAAAGGCTGGAACCACTCCCGGCTGTCGCCGCTGAACGCGAAGCGGACCGAAACGGTTTCCGAAGGCTTCGGCGCGGTAACGAAACGCGAGATCGGGCTCGGACTCTTACCCGAGACCACCGCCCGGTAAAAATAGGCCGTGCCCGACTCCAGCCCCTCGATGGGAATCTTGGCGGTAAAATCTGCTGTCTCCGAAACCCTCACAAGGCTCGTCGCCTGAAACGTTCGGAGCGACGGATCCGTGCCGTAATGGACCGAGACCTCAGTTTCCCCGTATGCCCCGAGCCACACAATTGCCCCGTGTGGAGTCACATCCCCCACGATCATACCGAAAGGCAATCCGGCTTTCTCAAAACCCGCGGAGATATCAGGAACAGCCGCCGGGCTTTCGCTGGAGGCTCGCGCGAGCCAAGGCAGGCCTACAAGCGAGGCCGCCGTGAGCTTCAAAAACTCCCGCCGGGAAAATTCTCGCTTCAAGGCTTCTCCCCGCAAATCAGGGCATAAGAAAAACTGCCTTTGACGTGGACTGCTTCCCCTTTTCTTTCCCAGGAAAAATAGCGCTCCCGGAGCCGCTGGGCGAGATCGGGCGCTTCTCCTTCCAGCTCCTCGGCAACCTCCAGCCAGTGGCGGCCCGTGGGAATCCCTTCCATGCCGTCCTGATCGAAAGAGTAGGCGGGAAGATCGGCGCGGGCGATGCGAAAACCTGCCTGAGTCAGAAGATTGTGGATGCCATCGGCGGAATGAAAACGGAAATCCGCTCCGTGGGTGCGGCGAAACACCTGATTGACGCGCTCCTCCAGGCGTCGGTCCAAGGAATCCCGCGGCTCGTCCAGAACCGGGTCCAGGACAATGAACTGCCCGCCGCTCTTGAGCACGCGCAGGATCTCCCGGGCCACCAGCGCCGGCCTGCCGAAGTGGTGTAGGCTGAATGACACAAAGGCCCGATCAAACGTATCGCCTTTGAAC
>JACPFH010000321.1 GCA_016183075.1 Deltaproteobacteria bacterium
AATGATTCTCGCTGCCAGGAAAACCGACCCGGGCACGGATGTTTCCTCCTTGGAAGCCGAGATCGACCAGCTTGTCTATTCACTTTACGGCCTTGCCCGCGAAGAAATCGCCATTATCGAAGAGAGCCTGCAAGAACGACCAGCCAACCAAAGGGATGCTGAAATTGGGACCCCTGAGCAGCCAACGTGATAAGTGGAAACGCTTTGCTGTACTTCATCATCAACTACGACATCAAGTATCGCATGGGGCGAGAGGAAGAGAGCGCCGAGGAATGACTTCCGTCGTCACCTCGAAGAATGGCAGGCTCATCCGGCTTACTGATGAGCGCTGGATGGACAAATTGAAGGACACTGCGTGGATGCAAGGGCGACCTGGACGTGGTAAAATTAGTCAAGAGCATTGGGGGGCGATTTTAGACAAGGGAGAAATGGTTCTGTACGCGGGAGGACAGTATGGCAAAGGTTACTTTAGAGCTACCTGAGGATGTCCTGTCGGCTTTGCGCCGATCACCGGAGGAATTTGTGCGGGAGTTGCGGCTTGCCGCTGCGATACACTGGTATGAGCGCGGGGAAGTCTCACAGGAAAAGGCAGCGAGTATCGCCGGCATGGATCGGACTGATTTTCTCCTTTCTCTGGCTCGCGAGAAGGCGGATGCTTTTGTTGTGAATTTCGACGATCTAAAGCGGGAGCTTGAGCGTGGCTGAACGTCCCGCTGTGAACGCATCTCCCCTGATCTTCCTATCCCGAGCCGACATGCTGGATATGCTGAAAATAGAAGGGGAGAGAATCGTTGTTCCTAAAACTGTAGCTGATGAGCTTAAGCGTAGAGGTCCAGGAGATCTTACCGTTCAGGCAATCGAGAAAACATCTTGGCTGGAGGTTCTTGAGACCCCTCCAGTTCCGGCTGTCATTCAATCATGGGATCTGGGCGAAGGAGAGTCCTCAGTTTTGGCGTGGGGACATGCCAATCCTGGAACGGTGATTATCGTAGATGACTTGCCTGCCCGGCGCTGCGCTGCGGCCCTCCGAATCCCTATGCGTGGTACGCTCGGACGTATTCTTACTGCGAAAAAGCGAGGGGTGATTCCTAAAGCCCGGCCTATCGTAGAAAAGCTTCGTCAGTCAGGCATGTATCTATCCGATCGTGTCCTGAACCAGGCTCTTGCGTTGGTCGGTGAATAACCATCATAGGAAAAGAATTGACACTGTTGAGGTGATCCAATATGAAGGCGAAGACATTTGATTGCGTTGAAATGATGGATGGCGGTGCCGAAAAAATTAGGAAGCAGACTAGTCGCATGACGAAGGAGCAGGAATTGGCGTTTTGGCGGGAGCGTTCCAAAAACTTCAAGCAACGCCAAAAAGCCGCGCAAAGACAAGCCCGTCCAGTGGAAAAAAGGGAGTCTCCCTCTTAACGCGCTCTTCGAAATGTGAATTGATTGGCCTTACTGTCCTGCATGTCAGGAAGGGCGGAATTTGTCCGGAAACTTGGCTTATGGGCCTCATTCACCTGAGGGAGGGTGATGCTGCGTATCCAGGGGCCTTAAGCCAGTACCTCGGAGATAACGCCCCTTCCTCTGTTGCTGCCTTAGGAAATCTAGAAGCCCTCAAGCATAACAGGCTCGCGCTCTTCTGCTCCGTTAAGTGTCCGGCAAAGCTGATCTTGCAGACCCATGATCTTGCCCACGCATTGGTGCAGGCCGGAGCAACTGTTATGGGAGGGTTTCATTCGCCGGTCGAAAAGGAATGTCTCAGGATTCTGCTTCGTGGCAGCCAACCGGTGATCATTTGCCCCGCCCGGAGCCTCAGAAAGCTGCGGATTCCGAAAGATTGGAAGAAACCCTTTGATGAGAGACGCCTGCTATTTCTTTCCCCCTTCCCCGACAACAGGCATCGGGGTGACTCGGCAATGGCCTTGTACCGGAACCGCCTTGTCGCTGCTCTGGCCGACCGGGCCTTTATCCCTTATGCCGGACCCGCAAGTAAAACTGAGCAGTTGTGCCGTGAGATCCTAGCCTGGAATAAGCCTGTCTACACCTTTACCCATACCTCAAATGAAAACCTGATCACCTTAGGCGTAAGACTACTAGCACCAGGCGAGGAAGTTGACATCACCCGGCCCTCTCTCGAACGAAGCTAAGATTCGATTGAATCTCCTTCAATTTGAACAGGTTTTTGTTTGCGACGTACCGCGGATTTTAGGACAGAGCGGCATCTTTGATTAGATGCTCCGGATATTGCTCAGGCTGGCTTACCGCGAAGGCTTTCCTCGACAAAATCCAAAACAAGCAAGAGCTTGTGGCGTAGCTCGCTCAGGTAGGGGTCTGGAAGCCCGCCCAGTCGGCGGCGCAAGCGCCGATTATCAATGGCCTTAACCTGATCCACCAATATGTCTGACGGACGGCTCAGTCCCGACACTCCCTTTGGAATAGCCACGCGTAACGGATTTTCAAATCCTGCAACCCTGGTTGTCAAAGGACAGACGATGGTCGATGGATGGTAGCGGTTTAGGGAATCGGTCTGGACAACGACAACTGGTCGGACCTTTCCCGGCTCCGTCCCGAAGCGGGGATTCAAATCCGCCAGATAGAGGTGACCATATTGAGGCGTCATGAATTTTCGGGGAGGTCTTCAAGCATCTCGGTTTCTTTGAGGTACTCCAGGTGGGAAGCGCCCAGGCGACCCGAGGCCTTGCGGTATTCGCGCTCCAGCAGCTTTCTGGCGTAAAGGGCGTTGTAGTGACCCACAGCCTTGCGGATATAGGTATTGCGCGGCAACTTGAGCCGCTTGCGGATTTTCTCCGCCTCCAGATAAGTCTCTTCGTCAAGTTTCAGCGACAGAGCCTTGGCCATAAAATACCTCCTTGAAAGGGTATCACCAAAAGTATATTCGCCAAGCCGGAAAGTCAAGGTGGAGGCGGTCTCAGCGGCGCAGCAGATGGATGGACAGAGCCAAAGCGAACAAGCTGAGGCCGATGGCGTCCTGGAGCCATCCGGGATAGACCAGCGTGAGCCCTGAAATAATCAACAATGCCTGCTCCAGCGGGGTCGTCTTTTTGACCACCCATCGGGTGAGGCCTGCGGCAAGAGCGGCGAGCCCGACCATGGCCGTGACCGTCGTCCACAGGATATTGACCCACGGTCCCTTGAGGAGGAGTCCTATGCCGTCCGGAGACAACGTGAACATGAATGGGACAAGGAAAGCGGGGAGCGTGTATTTCCAGGCCATCATGGTCGTCTTGTAAGGGTTAGCCCCGGTGATCGCCGCGGCCGCGAAGGGAGAGAGCGCAGTCGGCGGGGAGACCTCGGAGAGAACCGCGTAGTAGAAAATAAACATATGGGCCGCGTAGTCCGGCACCCCGAGCATCACCATGGCCGGTGCCGTGATGACGGCCGCGATGATGTAAGAAGCGGTGACCGGCACGGCGAGACCCAGGATCCAGAGCGCAACTGCGGTGTAGACGACGGTGAGAAAGAGGTTACCCCCGGCCAGGCCAACGATAATGTTGGCGAACTTAAGCCCGAGGCCGGTGAGCGTGACCACGCCGACAATGATCCCGGCGCAAGCGCAGGTGGCGCCGACTGAAAGCATTCCGGTGGTGCCGCTTTCAAGGGCCTTCCACAAGCGCCGTGGCGTAAGAGCGGTATCGGGCCGGAGAAAGCTCAGGCCGACAGCGATCAGGATGGCATAGAAAACCGAGAGGATCGCGGTGTAACCCCGCAGCATAAAAACCACGATAGCCAGCGGCGAAATGAAGTGGTAGACGTACTTGCGCGTCAGGCTCCAGGCGTTTTCGCCCGGCACAGTCACCGGCTTGGCGCCGAACTTGTTGGCGTCGAGTTCCACCGTAATCAAGACTGACCAGTAGTAGAGGATCGTCGGCACGGTCGCCATGGCGATCACTTCCAGGTAGGAGACCTTGAGGAACTCGGCAATCAGGAACGCAGCGGCGCCCAAAACCGGAGGGGAGATGATCGCGCCGATGCCGCCGGCGGAGAGAAGACCTCCCGCAGAGGCGCCGTCGTATCCGGCTTTGGCAAGAAGCGGCCAGGCCACGGAACCCAGCGTTACGGTGGTCGCCACGCCCGATCCGGAAGGGCCGCCGAGAAGAAAAGAGGCGAGGGTTACCGTCCTTCCCGCTCCCGCAGGTTTGCCACCGGTCAAGGCCAGGGAGAAGTTGACGAAGAACTCACCCGCTTTCGAGTGCTCCAGGATCGCTCCATAAATCGTAAAGAGGATGATGAAGGTCGCCGCCACATCCAGCGGGACGCCGAAGATCCCCTCCAGAGTCATGTACATGTGGCCGACAAGACGGTCGAGCCCATAACCCTGGTGGGTCCAGGGCGGCGGCAGCCAGGCCCCGAGCCAGGCGTAAGCAAGGAAGGCGACGGCTACGGCAGGAAGGATTGCCCCTGTCGTTCGCCGGGTCGCTTCCAGAACCAAGAGGATCGTGAGCCCGCCGAAGAGCTGGTCCCAGCCGGTGGGCATGGCGGCGCGGTAGATGAATTCTTCGAATGCCCAGAGGGGATAACCGATGACGAGAAG
>JACPFH010000322.1 GCA_016183075.1 Deltaproteobacteria bacterium
ATCTACCACTGGCTCCAGGAGGGCGCCATCTCGCTGATTCCTGCTGAGCCGGTCTGGCGGTGGGTTGAGCAAGACGTCGAACGGCGGGCATGGTATGTCGCTCAGTTTGTTCCTTCCGTCTTCCCTGGAGATCCTAAATCAGTCTCCGCACGACAGGTGCTCGTCCGCTACGGCTCGCGCAAGGATGTTCGGAATAACCTGATGGCAAACTTCTCAACCGAGTCGTGGTGGGGACCCGAGAGCAGCCATGCCCAGAACAAGCTCGATCAGCTCAGGCAGTGGAAGGAGGGCGAAACCAACGCCGAGGTGTTGAAGTGGATCGACGACTACATTGCCTCCGTGGAGCATCGGGTTGAGCGCGCCAGAATCGAGGAAGAGCGGGAATTCTAGTTCCCCAGTCCGATACAGGCTTCAAGCGCTGATCCAAGAATGACTAAGAGGACTGCTTGTCGATGTTCCACGGACAATCCGCCCCTCAGATATCGAATGACTAGTCGCCAAGGGATTTTCTAAAGGGCGATCCGAGACGAGTCGGAAGGCCCTTCGGCGTTTCTCGCGGGTTATCGTTCGCGCCTCAGAGGCGCTTCACGATTCGAACAGCCACGTAGGTGCTGGCGTTCGCTCAGGCTGTATGCGGGCCCTGCGCGGCGATGGATCGGCGTGCTGAGAGGTGTCGCGCTATAGTCCGTGTGCCGGCAGTGGCCCGTCGAGCCGCCGCGTTACAGGCTGGGTTCTTGACGGATGTCCTCGTCTGGTGTGATTGGTTGCCGCAGCTGGGTCAGGGTCGAGAGGAAGGTAAACAGCTTCTCGCGCGTGGCTGGATCGGACGTCTTGGTCCGGTAGAGCAGCGACAGGGCGCTCATCGCCGAAATCCAGACGGTGAAGCGCGGATTCGAAGCAACGAATTCCTCCGTCGGCACTTTGCGCTCGTTGTTCTCGACGATCACGGGTTCGATGGTGTGGCCTCGCATCAGGTCTCGCCAGAATTCGATGCGTTCGTCAGCGTCGAGCGACTGAGCGAAATCTTCGATTCGAACTGCCCCTTCGTGAACCCATTGGCAAAGATGCGAAACGGTCACGCGAATCCTCGTCTCCGAGCGCGGCTGTCAAGATGTGAGTCACCGCCGCCTCGGCGAGAGCGTGAACTTTGATGACGAATGACCAGTCATCACCTTCAGTGCCAAGGCGTTCGAGAAACCCGGAAGGAACGCCGATCTCCGCTTCGAGCGCACTCACGCTGTCGAATATCAGATCCCGCTGATTTGCCACGTCAGTTTCCCTCCTGAGGGGTAATCAATCGTAACGCGCATAGATCGGTCCTCACGCCAGCGGAGGTTGAACCCGCTGAAATCCATCGATGCGGTTCCCACCCTGTTGATCGCAGTCAGCGCAGTCGATTGTTGAACTTTCATGATCGAAGGGAGCTGTGGTTCTCTTAGGCGAAATTGATGTTGTTCGTCAGACCCTGCCCGCCCGCGCCGGTCAGCAGCTTCTGCATTGCGGCGATCTCCGCCTGCCGAGTACGTCGGCGGATTAGGATGACAATGCCTGGATGTTCGCCCTCCGGGCGCAACGCAAGGACGTCGTTGCGGTTACACGAAACGAACACGGCGCCATGGACACGTGCCCACTGCCAGGCGTCGGAATCCGTCGTCGTGGTGGGCAGTACCTCGCGCAAGCATGTCACCACGTGCCCGCGATGGCGAAGCCAGTGCGTCAGGTCGTCGGGAACATCCTGATCCAGGAAGAACGTCACGCGTTCGGATCGTGCATCTGGTCAGCCACGAGGTCATCAATCTCAGCGCGATGATCCTCGTAGTACGCCAGGCATTCGTACACGTGCGAGCGCTTCAAGTCGGGGAAGCTGCGACAGACCTCATCCACGGTGGCGCCGTTGACAATAAGGCCGATGACATCGTGAACGCCAATCCTGGTGCTTTCCACGCGTGCGTGTCCGCCACGAACGTCCGGTGACCGGACGATGTACCGGTACGATGCTGAAGTGGTCTCCATGTCGTCGGTCCTATTGTAGGCCCCAACCGCCACGTGCTAGGAGGAGTTGCTACAGCGGCCAATAGACGCTTTCCCGTTTCATTAACTTCGCATGCTCCTCCGTCATGATTGGCCAGGATTTGCCGTCTTGAACGATATCCAGCAGTCCATCGGAATGCATGATCATGATGGGCAACTTTGGATC
>JACPFH010000339.1 GCA_016183075.1 Deltaproteobacteria bacterium
ACGAGTCGATACGGCAGCGCCTAACGTCGTTGTGAACGGCGGGCCACGACGCCGCTGGCGCATGCGATGCTGCTGAAGGCCCGTCCGTTCCACATAGAGTTAGAGATCACGGTCTTCGCTTCTCTCGTTGCTGTGCGATGGCCGCTTTAATCGTTGCTTCCGCAGAGGCAGCGGTCTTTTTGGTAATTATTCGGATGGCGAAGTATGCAAGTGCGGATGCGACCAGGGCAGTGATGACCAGAACAGGAGTGGTCGATTCAAAGGGTCCCGGTGTGGCAGGAGTGGTCATGAGTGCCGCAACTTGCAAACCGAACGAAGACATGAGAAGGATCGCACCAACTAGATATTGTGCTCTCTGGGCGCTAAACGACTGGATGATTTCCAAGTTGTATCCGATCCGTGAGCCGGCGAGGTTCGCAATATGCCTCGATGTGTTCGTTGCTGCTCCGACGCAGAAGCAAATACCGGCAATAAAGCCGACTGACATTGATATCAGGTTCAGTGACGCCTGCAGGGTCATCGTGATCTCTAACGTCTTGGTGAACGGCGGGCCGCGATGATCGGTGATGATGCCACGGTACTGGCGGCCCGTCCGTTCGACCTAGAGTTAGAGCGAGCCGAGCCCTTGCTCCCTTGCGCGAACGCGCTCACTCACTTGACCTTGATGCCCGCGGTCTTGACCACCTTCTTCCAGCGCTCCTGGTCTTCGCGCAGGTACTTGGCAAGGGCCTCGGGAGTGGTCGGGGACGCCTGAGCGCCGCGAGACGCGAGTTCCCGGACTGTTTCCGGGTCCTTGAGGGTTTTCACGACCTCGGTATTGAGCTTGTCGACGATCTCCTTCGGTGTGTTCGCAGGAGCGAACAAGCCGTACCAGATCACGTACTCGAAACCCGGAACGCCGGATTCCGCGACCGTCGGGATATCGGGCAGGTCCGGCGATCGTGTGGCGCTGCCCACTGCAATGGCTCTTAGCTTTCCGGACTTGATGCGCGGTAGCGCCCCCGGCGCCGCGGCGAATTGGACGGAAGTGTTCCCGGTGACAAGAGCAGAAACCGCCGCCACCGCGCCTTGGAAATGGACCGGCACCATATTGATCCCCATCGCAGACTTGAGCCACTCCATCGCGAGATGTGGCCCGGAACCATAACCCTGCGTACCGTGGATGATCTGGCCGGGATTGGCCTTTGCCAGCGCGACCAGCTCTTTCAGTGATTTGACCGGCAGCGACGGATGCACCACGAGGAGCTGAGCGACGAGAACGAGCCTGCTGATGGGCGCGAAATCGCGGTTGGGGTCATACGCAGGCTTTGCGTGCAACGCAGGATAGATGCTCATCGGCGCCAGCTGGCCTTGCAGGAGGCTGTAACCGTCAGGTGATGCCTTCGCAATAAGCTCGGCGCCGACGGCGCCTGCACCGCCTGGCCGAAGCTCGATCACAACCGGCTGCTTCAATGCCTCTGTCAGTTTCTTGGCAACAGTGCTGCCGACAAATTCAGCTCCGCCGCCCGGGGGAAACGGCACAACCCAGCGGATCGGCTTGTTGGGGTAGGCCTGCGCGCCCGCGAGCTGCGCCAGGACCACCATCAGTGATGCGCCTGCCCACGTAACAAGTTTCATGATTGTCTCCTTGTGGATTGGCGGCGGTTGGTTGATGCAATCGATCAGCGCATTCCGTAACCCGTTCACGGCCGGCGTGCGGACGCCGATGATATAGGTCGTGCAATTGTCCGCGCTATTTTCATTTCGCGCTCTAACGATCCAGGTGAGCGGCCGCGGAGGAGTGAAGCGACGAGGGTAGCCAACAGCGCAGCTGTTGGCCGGTCCGCTCCACCTGGGGGTTAGGCGCGCTCCGAATAGACAAGTCGGTCAATGTCTCGCGAAAAAGTCCATTACGGCTTTGTTGAAAGCGGCAGCATTCATCCGGTTCATGGGATGCGACGCATTGGGAATTACGACGCGCTCTGACCGCTTCAAGCAAGGGGCCAGAACATCCAGGATCTTTCTGAATATCGCCGGGCTCTGCTCACCGTTCACGAGCAGAACCGGAACAGCGATTTCTCCGGCATCGCGGCAGTCGAATGGCTCCTGCGTGTTCGGCTGGTCTCCTCTCAGGGTCCATGCGTTGTCCCGGGACATCTGGCGCTCCAGTTCTGCACGGGCTTTCCATGCGCCCGGGCCCGCCGCGCCGTCGATGAAGAATTGGAGGCCGCCTTCGACATCGCCGGTGTCGAGAATCTCGAGGGCCTTGTTTATTTGAGACTGTCGCCGCGCGGCTCCAGGATCGGTGGCGCCGAGCATGCGATTGAGGGCTGGGTCGGCAAGAACAAGTGCTCGCACTGATTCAGGGTACGTCTTGGCCACGAGGGAAGCGATGATCCCGCCACGAGAATGCCCGATGACATATGCGGGCCCGGCGTTCAGCGACTTGATGAAAGCTGCCACGTCCGCGGCATGCTGACGTTCGGAGAAGCCCGCGCTCTTTCCGTCCCAACGTTCCGGATAGTAGTGGCGTAGGCTGACTGCAAGAGCGCGATATTTGGCGCCCAACGGTCCCATCTGGGCGCCAAACGCACGGTAGTCGTTGAGGGAACCGTGAATCATGACTATAGGTATGCCTTGGCCTTGTTCCACGTAAGCCATGTCGTAGTCGTTGACCACCGCCACCTTGACGCCGGGTGGCAGTTCCCACTTGCGCGTAGAAGCAGATTGGCAGGATATCAAGAGGACCGAGAGCAAACAGACCAATAAGAAACGTGACATAGCGCATCCCCCGGCTGCGATTGCGCGACTGCCTAAGAGTCGATACGGCATCGCCTAACGTCTGCAGTGAGATGCGCGTGCGAGCGACGACGCTCGCTGAGCGTCATTCTCGACTGCACGGTTAGGGCTCAAGCATCTTGCGGAGAGCAGCAGCACCGC
>JACPFH010000340.1:0-3309 GCA_016183075.1 Deltaproteobacteria bacterium
AAAGGTAGAAATGCCATGTTTACGACAACATCTGGTAGGAATGAACATCTGGCCGGCATAATCTTGGTGGCGGTGATAGCCTGTTTGACCCTCCCTGTGCATGCGACTGCTCAGGTCCCGAAGGTTAAAGTCGGGACCTTGGCTGCGCCTTCGACAAGCTCTTGGATGGTAGCGATCATGGAGGCGAGGCAGATCGATATCAAGAACGGAGTGGACATCGAATGGGTCGAGCAACCGTCGACGGCCTCGCTCTATAATGATTTTGCCGCCGGATCCTATCCCGTCGCCACCGGCGGCATGATGACGTACGCGAACCAATACGCGAGGGGGGTAAAACTCAAGATGTTGGCTACCTACCAGCTCTTCGGAACTTCGATCATCGTCAATTCCGAAAGGGCTCCTGAGATCGCCTCTTTAAAGGACCTTAACGGGAAGGAGCTGGCAGCTCCCCTCGCCTCTGAGAACTACAAGGCTATGACGCTCTATTTGGCGTGGTCGGGCGTCGACCTCAAGTCGCTTAAGACCCGAAACTTCGAGCAACCTGGAGTGGCCGCAGAGTTGAGATCACCTGCGGGTGCCGCCCAAGCCGGGGTCGTATGGGCTCAGTTACCCACCAGGCTCGTCACCGAAAATCCAAAAAAGTTCAAGGATCTGATTTCCAACGAGGATCTCGAGAAACTCTGGAAGCAGAAGACGGGAACCGAACACCATTGGCTACTGGGCTGGGCTGTCAGCGATGAGTTTGCCAGGAACAATCCCGCCCTCCTGCAGCGCGTCCACAGCGCCATGAAGGAAACCGTGGACTGGTTCAACGCGAACACCGATGAGGCCGCAAAGCTCGTGTCGAAGAAAACCAAAGATCCTGTCCCCATACTCAAAGACACGGTCAGCGCGGGAAGGGTGAAATTCCTCCAGACGGCTGCGGCGTCGCAAGAGAAAGCGATCATGGAACTGTTCAAGCTCTCCCTGCCGCTCGGGTACGTGACGAAGCTACCCGATGCGGGGTTTTTCTATCGAGGGCTACGTTAACTCCTTAAGGAATCGCAAGAAATATGGCCGGCGATCCGATTCCCAGGAGGAGAACCCTTAACATCGAGATGGTGATTTCACTCGGGGTCCTCCTCTCTTCCTGGCAAGTGGCCTCACATTTCCTGCCCGAATACGTGCTCCCGGGATTCCAGTTGATCTTTGAAGAATTCGTGAAAATGGCTCGCGAAGGAACCCTCTTCTGGGACACTCTCCTTACCCTGTACAGAATCTTGCGCGGGCTCGTTGCAGGCTTTATCGTGGGAGCGCTGTTCGGCGTGATCATGGGCACGGTAAGAAAGACCGAGCACTATCTGATGCCGGCTGTCAACTTCATCATGGGTATCCCGGCGCTTTCCTGGACGCTGATCGTGATCCTGTGGTTCAGAGGGACGGAAACGCGGATCCTGGTATTGATGCTGGCGATTTCCTTTCCGGTCTTCGCCCATAGCGTCCTGGATGCCGTCAAGGGCGTTTCCAAAGAATGGATGGAGATGACGCTCGTGTTCCGGCCCACACGCGGACAGGTTTTTCGCATGCTCATCCTTCCGTCGATCATCCCCCACGTCCTGACGGCCTGGAAGGTCACCGTCGGATTCGCCGTGCGCGTGGTCATCGTGGCGGAGCTGGTTGGCGCTTCCACGGGTGTGGGTTACCGAATGCTCCAGCAGCAGTCGCTTCTCAACATGAGCGGTGTTCTCGCCTGGACTCTCGTCTTGGTCGTCAGCGGGCTCGGGATGCAGTTCGTGATCTCCACGGTGGAATCCCGCCTGCTCCGGTGGCGCCCCACGCTATCTTCTTAGCATGACGAAGATCGAATGTCGCAACCTGAGAAAGGTCTTTCGGATCCGCGACCAGTCCTTCGAGGCAATTAGGGACCTGAACTTCGAGATCGCTTCCGGAGAGCTGGTCGCCGTGGTCGGAAAAACGGGCTGCGGCAAATCCACCACACTGAATATTCTTCTTGGACTGGAGCGGCCCACTGACGGACGGCTTGCCATAGACGGAAAGGAGCCCTACGACGACTTCGACTTTTTTCGGGGAAAGCTCTCAGTGGTCTTTCAGACCGACCGGCTACTCCCGTGGAGAACCGTTCTCCAGAACGCAACCTACGGGCTCGAAATCCTGCGCGTTCCCCAGCAAGAGCGAACCGAAAAGGCGCGCTATTGGCTGGAGAAAGTCGGGCTCACGCAATTTGAGAATGCCTACCCCCACGAGCTTTCGGGCGGAATGAGGCAGAGAGTAGGCATCGCGCGGGCCTTTTCCATCGGCCCCGAAGTGCTCCTGTGCGATGAGGCCTTCGGCCACCTCGATGAAGTGACCGCCAGGCAACTGCGCGCCGATTTTCTCAAGCTGATTCGCGAGACCAAGAAAACCTCGCTCTTCATCACTCACGATATCGATGAGGCCCTGGAGCTAGGACAAAGGGTTTTGGTGCTGGGCAAGCCCGCCCGCTTGTTGATGGACGTTCAGATTCCTCCCGGCACAACCGAAAACCCCGCCAAGCAGGCGGAGCTCAAGAGCCGGATTATCCAAGTGATTGAAAGCGACGGACCCGGCAAAAAAGAATAGAAAGAGAAATCAAGGCGAAGAGCGCAGCGCTTTTCGGATTTCGGCGAGGCTCACTTCCCCTTCCCGAATCATGCGCAAATCGCCGGACACAATCTCCAAAACCGTTGAGCCTTTCGCCGCGGTAAGCCTTCCCCCATCGACATAAACCGATACCTTCCCGGTGAAATAGCTCCTTGCCTCAGCCACTGTCCGGGAAGGCTCTTGTCCGGAGGGATTGGCGCTGGTCGCTGTCACCGGGTGACCAAACTCGCGCACCAAACGCATTGCAAGCGGATGGCTCGACATCCTCACCCCGATCCCTCCGGCACGGTTCAGGAGCGGCGAGGGCAAATGGCTTCGCGCCGGGAGAACCAAAGTGAGCGGTCCGGGCCAAAAACGCCCGATGAGCTGCTCGGCAGCCGGCGGGATTTCCGCGACGACCCTCTCCAGCATTTCGCGATCGGCGACGATCACCGCGATAGGGCTATCGGCCTGGCGCCCCTTGAGCGAGCCGACGCGCTCGACCGCGGCCGCGTTCAAGGCGTCGGCTCCCAAGCCGTAAAAGGTTTCGGAGGGAAAGACGATCACCTCGCCGTGCCGCAGCGCTTCGACCGCTCGTGAGACAGGATCAACGGCGGCGCTCGCTCCTGAGGTGTCGATCTTTTTGCGCCACACCTGCGGCCATCTCCTCTTTATACTTGGCCAGCTTAGCGGCGACCTTTGGATCTTTGC
>JACPFH010000340.1:3343-4503 GCA_016183075.1 Deltaproteobacteria bacterium
GGCAAAGATCCCTGCGTTGGCCGCGCCGGCCTCGCCGATTGCCATCGTGGCGACGGGCACGCCCGCGGGCATCTGCACCGTAGCCAGGAGCGCGTCCAGGCCCTTAAGGCTGGAGGAATCGATGGGGACGCCGATTACAGGAAGGGTCGTATTCGCCGCCACGGCGCCGGCCAGGTGGGCCGCCGCGCCGGCGCCCACGATGATGACTTCCAGGCCCCGCCTGGCAGCCGTGGCGGCGTACCGCAAAGTCTGCACCGGTGTTCGGTGAGCAGAGAGGACGCGCGTCTCATAGGGAATGGCGAAATAATCGAGACGCTTTTCCGCCTCCCGCATCACCTGCAAATCCGAATCGCTGCCCATCAAGATTCCCACTCGTGGTGATTGCGATGAATTTTTCCTCACCCTTCTGGCTTTCCTCCTCTCTCCCGGTCCAACGCTCGCTGCGCGATATCCCGCCGGTAATGCATGCCTTCCCAACTGATCCCGTCAATCGCCCGGTAAGCTTCGCGGACGGCCTCGTGAAAACTTCCTCCCAAGGCCGTTACCCCCAGAACCCGACCCCCGGAGGTTACATAGCGACCCTCTTTTTTTGCCGTGCCGGAATGAAAGACTACCCCCCTCTCCCAGGCGCGCAATTTTTCCAGCCCGCGAATCTCTTTTCCTTTTTCATACGCGCCGGGATAGCCCTGGGCAGAAAGCACAACGCAGACCGACGGCTCCGGGCGCCAGTCAATTTCGACTCGGGCAAGTCTCCCCTCAATCGTCGCCACCAGCAAGGGCACGAGATCGCTCTTTAGCCGCATCAAAACCGCCTGGCACTCAGGATCGCCGAACCGGGCGTTGAACTCCAGAACCTTTGGCCCCTCCTCGGTGATCATGAGCCCGACATAAAGCGCGCCGCGATAGCGAACTCCCCGCTTCGCCAAGCCACGCAAAAGGGGCGCCAGGATCTCTTTCACAACGCGATCGTGCAGCTCGGAGGTGACCACGGGCGCCGGCGAGTACGCTCCCATCCCGCCGGTGTTCGGTCCCTGATCGCCGTCATAGACACGCTTGTGGTCCTGTGAGGATGCCAGGGGAAGAACGTTCTCGCCGTCGGTGAGAACCATGAAAGAAGCCTCCTCACCGCGAAGAAACTCTTCGATCACGACTTTTTGCCC
>JACPFH010000341.1 GCA_016183075.1 Deltaproteobacteria bacterium
AGGACGCGCGTTTCCGCGACCGCAAGGGTAGGCAGGAAAATCATGACGCCCTGACTGAGGAGCTGCAGGCGATCTTTCGTAAGGGGCGAAGAGAGGACTGGCTTAAGCGGCTCCAGGAGCGGGATGTGCCCTGCGCTCCGCTGAACACCATAGAAGAGGTTTTTTCGGATCCCCAGGTTCGGTCGTACGGCTTTCCGGTGGAAGTCGAGCACCCGAAGATGGGAAAGGTGCGGTTGGTCGGGAGCGGCATTGATATGAGTCGCACGCCCCCGCAAATTCGCATTCCGCCGCCGGCTTTGGGCGAGCATACCGAAGAAGTGCTGGGCGCGCTCGGGTATGACCGGACAAGCCTATCCAGGTTGATGGAGCAAGGCGTTATCTGACTACGTTTGCGTCCAAAATTAGGGCTTCGCGGCTCGCCTCGCTCCACGGCCTCCCGCATTGATCCTTCCGGGACTTGCTTGGATAGGCTCCCTCGGGGAACGCGCTCTCGGCTGCGGCCGATGGGTTCGTGCCATGACTCGTGCTGTCTGTAATCGGACGTCCGCGGCCTCGCTCGCGCTCCCCTCGGTCGCTCTGTGCTGCTCCGTCGCACATCTGCCAAAGGCAGAGGTTAAGATGGTTGCGCTCAGAGAGCCCGCTCGCCCTTCTCGCCCCGTAATATTTGATGCTTCCTCTGACTGGTCAGTCAGGGGGGGTCAGGTTCCCTTCCTGAATTAAGCGCTCGATAATGCGCCGCGCCAAGGCGCGCGTTTCATCGGTGCCTTGGAGCTTGCGGTCGCGCCAGCCGTCATTGGGCCAGCGCTTGGCTTTCGCATAGATGCTTGCGTAGAGATCGCTTCGCAGTTCGATCAGGAAATTCCACACGTGGCCCGATTCCGGCATGCGGGTTCTTTCCCACCTTAGGGTGCCGAGATCGACGGTTCCGGTGACAACGGCCTCCCCCGGCCCGTTGGCGACGGACTGGACGTGGCCGAGGTGGTCGATGACTTGGGTCATTCCCCGGTAGCCGGAGGTGGGCCGGTTTGACCCGACAAAGGCGCCGGCGTTGACCGAGAGAAAATAACACAAGTTTTCGTACGCGCGCGCCCGGCGCAGTATGTCCCAAGCCTCACCTTCGGGAGCGTAGGGCTCGGATGTGCAGTGAATGAGGACCTCCGCCCCGCGTAGCGCCAGGCAGCGGGCCATTTCGGGGAAGACCACGTCGGTGCAGGTTAAACACGCGAGCTTGCCGATTTCCGTGTCCACCACGGGAAACATGGCATCCTCTCCATAGCGCTCGACATATTCTGAGTAGATGTCTCCCGGGCCGGTGTAGATGGTGTTCAGGTTATTGGGTCCGTTGTTCTTGCGGTATTTGAGGATTACTTTGCCTTCGGGACTGACGATGAAGCTCGTGTTAAAAAGCCGGCCATGCCACTCCTCGTCCCGCTCATACAAATTTGCCGCGATGTAGCAGCCCCTTTCTTTTGCTTTGTGCCCGATGCGCTCCGTAACTTCACCGGGGATCGTCTCCGCTAAAGCCAGCCATTCCTCCACCGAGCGGGGACGATACTGCCCGATGATCCCGTACTCGGAGACGGCTGCAAGCTTGACGCCCCCTAATCTCAAAAACGTCCAGTCCAACAGTTCAAAGATGCGATCCAGGTTCTCGCGGATGATTTCATCGCGCTTTTTGGGATCAACGATGACCCGCGTTTGCTGCTGGATCAGGGCTACACGATAAGCATTCATTGCTGCCCCTCCCGATGGGAACTCGACGATACCATCTCCCTCAGGTTCGTGATCGTACCGTCCGTTACAAACCTTGATAGAGCCGATCCATGAAACCACTTTCGTCCAGTTTCTTGCACAGGCTCATGTCCACAACGTCCTCAGGCTTGAGCTGCGATGCCTTGACGTTAATGCCGTGCTGGGCCATAAGCTTGAACACCGAGGCCACACCCTGAATCGTAGGGCAGGGTTTGCGCGGGAGCTTTTTTCTCAGGTCCTGATAGGCCTTTTCCACTCGATCGGCTTTGTCTAATCTCAGATTCTTAGCGATGGTTTGCTCCACGGCCTTTTTGTTCGCCGGGTTATGGATAAAGGCAACTCCTTCTATAATGGCCCTGGCGATGTTCTCGATGAGCTGGGGTTCTGATTTCAGGAGTTTGCGTGAAGTGACCAGACCGCTGGATTGAAAAGGGATA
>JACPFH010000342.1 GCA_016183075.1 Deltaproteobacteria bacterium
GAACAATCTCCGCAATCGGACGGAGCGCAGGATCATTCAGTCCTAGCCGATCCATCAGCACCTCGAAGGTGCAGCGATCTCCTTCGTGCGTAAATTCTGCCTCAAACATGTCGAAGCGCACTTCGCCGGTTTCTGGCTTGTACCCTCTAGCGGGCACGAACTTAAAGTGCGCCTCCGGATCGACAAACCGGCGGATGAGCCAAGCGCTCGCCATGCGGTCCACGTGAATGCCCTTTCTTGTAACCCAAGTGTAGCCCCGGAGATCCTCCGGACGAGTTTTTGCACGAGCGGCGCTGTGCATCCCGGGCGGCGTGGTATGAATTCGGGCTTCGAGTCCGGATAGGAGTCCGTGAGCCGCCTCACGTCCGGGAGCCCCGAAGAAGTCGATAGCCACGACGTCTGCAAGACGTCGTTTCAGACGATCTAGATCTGCCTCGGCCTGTCCCCGGCGGTCATCCTCGTTCCTCAAGTTAGCCGGGAGAGACTTCGCGATGCCTCGCGCCTCTTCAGCAATCTGGTGATAGTCAGAACTTCGGGCTGCCTGAAACAGCTCCTCAATCTGCTCGTCTGAGAGCCCCTCGACGAATCGCGCTTCGCAGAGCGTGGCCTCTCCGCCACCTTCAACGATTTCGCGTAGGATCCATTGAAAGTCCTCTTGGGCCTGTTCGCTTTTGGGAAGCACGTAAACGGAATTTTTTACGGCGACAGCCCCAAGCCGCTGAAGCCTACGCCAGATTTTAACCCTAAAGTAGTTCGGCTTCGGCGGGATCTGATGGATGAAGAGCAGCCAGCGCCCCTCTAATTCGTTTTCCGGCATAAGTCCGTGAAGGTGTTGACCGCGAGATACAGTTGTTATAATTAAGATTCACCTGATATATAGCAAACATTGGGTGTGTTCGGCAAGCCCATTTAAAAAGCGAGGTCTACAATTTGACGCCATTTTTAACCCTCGTCATAGCCAGCTTGCTCTCGCGCTTCAGTTATCAGATGGCGCGCAGCCCGGTTCTGCCTCGTTTTGCCCAAGATCTCGGCTCGTCCCCGGAGCTGATCGGGCTCATCGTTGCGGCCTCTACGATCACCGGCATCTTCATCAAGCTTCCCGCCGGGGCGCTTTCCGACATCCTAGGTCGCAGGCGCATGATGCTCTTGGGCGCTCTCTTTTTCGCCGGCCCCCCGTTCTTATATCCGCTTGTGACTGAGCCCGTGAGCCTTCTTCTCCTGCGCTTTCTCCACGGCTTTGCCACTGCGATCTTTGCTCCTGTGGCCTCGGCCTACGTGGCGGACCTGTTTCAGAAGGGTCGGGGTGAAAAACTCGGCTGGTTTGCCTCGGCCACCGACGTGGGGGCCACCCTGGGTCCGCTGATAGGCGGCTTTATTCTGTTTTCCACCGCAAGCTATCCCGTTACTTATTTGGTCGTGGGAGGGCTTGGTATCCTCCCCCTCTTCATGGTTTTTAGCCTTCCCCCCGAGGAAAAAAAGGTCCTTGTTCCAGCGACGGCTAATCCGGGGCGATGGCCGCAGTTCACTTGGCGTTTGACGGAGTTCAATAGAGGCGTTCTTGAGGTCGTTTCAAGCAGGGCGGTCATTATTGCCTCAGCGTTGGAAGCAGCCATGTATGTCGGTTACGGCGCCTTCTTGGGATTTTTCCCCATTTACGCCAAAGGAGTTGGCTACAACGACGCCGCCATTGGGCTCATCATGGGAGCCCAGCTTGCGACGACGATGCTCGGCAAGCCTTTGGGTGGTTGGCTATCCGACCGGCTCGGGAGAAAACCGATAATTCTTTCGGGCCTCGGGCTCTGTGCCTTAATGCTTCCTCTTGTTGTGCTGGCGGAGGGCTTCTTTGCTCTCCTCTTACTCTCGTGCATCTACGGGTTGGGCGTGGCCACAGTTACGCCATCGACGACCGCCCTCGTGGCCGACTTGGCAAAGGCTGGAAGAATGGGCTCAGCCATGGGCGTCTTCGGAACCATTTGGGATAGCGGTGAGGCTTCCGGGCCAATTCTTGCCGGTTTCTTGATCGCCTCGCTCAGCTACTTTGATGGTTTTCTCGTTATCTCTGGGGTGATGGCCCTCGGGGCAATAATTTTTGCGATCACCGTCAAAGATCCCGTCAAGCCATTGGCCACGCGGGCCGAGGGATAACCGACTTCGAGGTGAAGAAACCAACCATGGGAACCTACGTCAGGGTTACCCGTGTCGAGGAAATTCCTCCTGGAAAGGCCAAGCTCGTGAAAGTCGAAGGTAACCCCATTGCCATATTCAATCTCGAGGGTAAGCCTATTGCGATCTTTAATGTAGACGGGAACTTCTACGCCACTGACGACACTTGTCCGCACGAGGGTGGCCCGCTCTCCGACGGCTTCATCGAAGGGGAGAATGTGACCTGCCCCTGGCATGGGGCGACTTTTCATATCGTTAGCGGCAAAGCCTTAGAACCACCGGCTGGAGAGAGAATGGGTCCGCCGGTGGATAGGGGGATCGTCCGTTACGCGGTGCGGGTTATCGGGCCTGATGTGGAGGTGGAAGTCTAGGGGGGAGACGGCATGGAGAAAAGTTGGAGATTGGATTTCGACCAGGAGAAAGTCGGCGTTACGCCATCGGGGCTTCAGGTGATTGTGGGCGACTGGATTGTGCTCACAGATCCCACCGCTCCCAGTCCGCCGAACGTTCTGGCTCAGGTGGCAACCTTTCCCGAGGGCATCCACTTTCCCCGATGCCTGATTACAGGGTTCCAGTTAGCCGACCTAAGAATGAGTGTGAAATTTAAGCCTATCTCTGGGGAGTGCGACCAAGGAGGCGGACTGGTCTTTAAGTACCAGGATCCCGAGAATTATTATGTCCTACGCGCCAATGCCCTGGATGACTTCGCCCTCTTTAAATGCGTCAAGGACCAGCGCTGGCCTTTGAAACGGTACTATGTGCGCAGCGACGAATGGCAGACCCTCATGGTGGAGTGTCGCGGTCCTTTTATCTCCGGCTACTGGAATGACCGTCTTTTGATCGAGGTGCAAGATGAGACTTTGGCGTGGGGAGAGTTGGTCTCTGGACCATATCGGACTCGGTGAGTTATTTCGATGATTTGGAAATCATGGCCTTTGAGTAGGAAA
>JACPFH010000316.1 GCA_016183075.1 Deltaproteobacteria bacterium
GGAAATACGGGCGACAGTGGGAAAGTTTGGTGGACGGTTGGCCGTGTAAGTGCCCGACACGGGAAGCTTTTGGGTAGTGAAGGTATGAAGTGCGATTGCTCAGTCGGAAATAGGGGACGTTGTTGACTAAGTTGACAAAATAATAGGAAGTTCCTGTTAGGGGGCGCAACCGAGAGCCCCGAAATTGCCCTCACGACCACGCGGTAGCGCGCCTTTAAGAGCCCCAAACAGCTATCTGAGAGGGTAGGCTGGCCCCCGATCGCCCTTTTGGGAGCGGAGACTATCCGAGAAGGTAGCGTTATGTCTCAAATTCAGTGTTCCAAAATTTCTTTCTCGTCCTGTGCTTTGTAATAATCCTCGATAGCCGCGAAAATCTTTTCGGCCGCCTGAAGTGCCCGGTCTGCAGTCCCTTTGTCATAGAATTGATGCGGGTAGCCGCTATGTGAGATCGTAGGGAAGGATTCAAGCGGAAAAGGCTGATCTGGCCGGGACGTGGCTGGAACCTGGGGACATAATGCTGATTTTCTGAGATTTCTCTTTAGGCCATCGCCTTGCCTTCGCTTGTTCTGGAGTGCCTTCTTTCTGGGTCTCACGCCGGTAGGGCGTAAGACTCTCTGCCAACCGCTCACCGCTTACCGCTTCCTGCCCGCTATTTTCTCTCTACTCTTTATCCACGACTTGCGGAGGATAGACAAGTCCTGCGCCAGATAGTAAGATTAAATTTCTTGCGCGGGTTATGGGTCAGGAAGATTATCAAGAGCTAGCCACCTTTGTGGATCGATTCGTCCGGCGCCTGAAGTGGCTGCAAGGCCTGGAAGGTCTGTGCCTGCTCGGTATTTGCCTCTTGCTCCTTTTCTCCCTCGGGCTGGGAGTCAGGGAGGTCAAAGCCTTCTTCCCATACGCCCCGCTGTTCTACAGCGCGGTTGCCGCGGCGCTCCTCTTTTTGCTCGTTGCCCGGATCGCGGTTCAGTGCGGCAGAAAAATCTCTCGGGAACGGGCGGCCCTGTATATCGAGAAAAAGCACCCGCAGCTTCGCAACAACCTGATCAACTCGCTCCAGCTTTACCCCCAGGTTTCCGGCGCCCAGGCCCCCCAGGGAATCTCCATCGCCATGGTCTTAGCCCTGCTACGGGCCACGCGCGGGCAGCTGAAAACGCTGCGACTCGAAGATCTCATTCCGACGAGTGGAATCAAAGCCAGATTGCGCCTCCTGGGTATTTTGTTCGCGCCCGTCCTCTTCATCGTGGTGTTTAATCCTTCTTCTGTGGGTGAGACCTTCAGCCTGCTCGTTCGACCGCTGAAGGACCTCCCGCCGACGCAGATTTCGATCGAGGTCGTGCCCAAGGGCGTGCGCGTCATCCGCGGCGCCGATGTCACAGTGGAGGCCAGGACCTCCGGAGCAGCGGCGAAATCCGTGGAAATCCTCTCCTGGTCCGAAAGCAAGGACGCGAGCAGCAAGATCGTCGCCGAAAGCGCTCCCATGGAGGCCCTAGGAAAGGGAAGATTCTCGGTCACTCTGCGCAACGTCCAACGAAGCCTCCAGTATCGAGTCGCCGCCGGTCCGTTCTCTTCTCCCGCATATGGCATCGAGGTGGTGGAGCGACCCGAAATCACCGACGTAAAGCTCGCTCTCTATCCACCTCACTACACGGGGCTTGCCGCGCGCGCCACCGCCGGTGGCAACGCGGAAGGGATTCGCGGCTCCACGGTTCGTCTTGAGGCCGTCGCGACCAAGGACGTGGTGAAGGCTGCCATCCGCCTCGATGAGGGCAGGGAGGTGCCGCTCAAAATCGACGGGCGAAAGCTCTCGGGGAGCCTGGTCCTGTTCCAACCCCAGCGCTATCAGATCGTGGTAGAGGACCCGCTCGGCTTCCAAAACCTGCCGGCGACCTACCAGCTCCAGCTCAAGCCGGACGGCTTTCCCATTGTGGAGATCCTGAGCCCGAGCGGGGATCTCGAGGTGAACGGAGATGAAACTGTGCTCCTCGACTTCAGCGCGCGCGACGACTTCGGCATTCAGGAGGTAGCTCTGGTCGTAAACTTAGGCGGGCGCCAGGAAAAACTACCCGTTCCCATTGACGGGAAAAGACGTCTCATCTTAAGGGAGCGATACAACTGGGACCTGGGGCGGCTCGGCCTGCGCGATGGCGTCGAGGCAAGCTATCACCTCGAGGTCTACGACAACGACACGATCTCGGGTCCCAAGCTCGGGACTTCTCAGGCCCTGCGGCTCAGGCTCCGAGACCTCAAGGGCGAGCACGAAAAGGTCGCGGACATGATCCGCGGCCTGTCCGAACGCATGCTCGACCTTTTGGCGCAGCATCTGGAGCGGCCCGCCGAAACCAGGGCCGACCCTGCGCAAACGCAGACCCCTGACGGCCTGGAGCACAAAATCGGCGATGCGCTCAAGCAGGTCGATCAGGTGATGCAGCGCACGGAAAAAGACCGTCTGAGCGACTTTGCGACGTGGTCGGATCTGGATGCGCTCAAGCGCAATCTTCGCTTCACTCAGGAGGAGCTTCTCAAACGACAGCAAGAGGCCGCCTCGGCGGAGGAAACCGACCGGCTCCATGATCAGATCGCCTCGGAGTTCGAGCGGATGTCGCTCCTCACCGAAGAGATCGCGAAGCGGCTCAAGGCCCAGGAGCTCGCGGCCAAGGCCCAAGAGCTGACCAAGAGCCAGGAGCGCTTGCTCGACTCGCTGGAGCGTCTTCAGAGCGGCGATAAGGCCCTGGATGCGGTCTTGAAGGAGATCAACGAGCTGGCCAAACAGCTCCAGTCCTTGCAGCAGGCCCTTTCCCAGTTTGCGCCTCAACTGCCCGATGAGTTCATGAACAGCGATGCCTTGCGCGGCCTCAACTTTTCCGACATGCTTTCATCGCTCGAAGAGATTCGCAAGCGCCTCATGCAGGGAGACCTCGAAGGAGCCCGGCAGCTCGCCCGGGAGCTTTTCAACCAACTGGCCTCCATGCTCGCTTCCCTGCAGAGCGCGCAGCAGATGGCCATGTCTTCCACCATGGGAAGAATGCAAGGAGAGATGATGCGCTCGGCAAGCGAGCTCGAGCAGATCGTGCGGGAACAACAGGAGATTCTCGTTGACACCGAGGGAATCGACAAGCAGAAGCTTACGGAAAAAGAAGCGCGCTTGAGAGAGCGACTCGCCCGCTTCCAGTCCGAGGCCGAGAGGAAGCTCGGCGAGCTGGCCGAGCTCTTTCCCGATGACGAGAGGGAGACCGGCCGCACCGCGCCGAGAGTGGAAATCCTTGACGACGCCACGTTCAACAATCTCGTGAAGGAAATGATTTCCCGGCTCGTGAACAAAGACTTTCCCGGCTTCGCTGAGATCATGGAGCTCGGGCGGCGGGAGCTGTCCAAGCCGCGCATGCCGGAACAAGAAGCGAAAGCAAAGCGGGCGGAGGGTGCTCTGCACGATTTGAAGGCCGGTCTTGAGTCTCTGCTGGCGGAGACCGCCGAGCCGCTCAAGGGCGAAGAGAAAACCGCGCTGCGGGAGCTTTCCCATCGGGAGGGGATCCTGACGGAAAGAACGCAGAGGCTCCACGAGCGGCTCAATTCGCTCTTCCAGCTTTTCCCCTCCCTCGATCCCCAGATCACGAAAAACATCGAGGAGGCCTGGAAATCCATGGGAACGGCCACGACCCGGCTGGGCGATCTCGATGCCAAGGGCGCCGTGCCGCCTGAGCGCGAGGCCCTGCAGCGCCTGTCCCGATCGCAGCAGGAAATGCAGAGCTCCATGCAGCAGCTCGCGCAGCGGGGGCAGCTCGGGCGCTTTCCAGTGACTTATCTATTCCGCAGAGGCCGGTTCCTGCCCTCCGGTGTGCTCGTGCCGCTGCCGGGAATGCCCGAGTTTCCCGAGTTCGATATCCAGGGGGGCATTACCGGGTTGGACACCGAAAAGTTCCGCCTGCCGGGAAAAGAGGAGTACAAGGCGCCGCGCAGTTTTCGCGAAGAGATCCTCGAGTCCCTGAAGCGGGGGATTCCTCCGCAGTTCAAAGAGCAGATCGAAAGCTATTTCAAGAATCTGTCCGAGTAGTATCGCCTTGAAGCTCCACAGAAGTCTCCCCCTCACGATTCTGATCGCGCTCACCCTGGCGTTCGCGCCGGCCGGAGCCCAGGTGAAGCCGGCGCTCGAGGTCGCGGAAGCTCACCTGGAAGCCTGGCGCCTGACCGAGGCCCAGGAAGCGGGCGAGCGGCTGCTCCGAGAGAACTCTCAGGCCCCCGAGATCCTCGACTTCAACGCCTGGGTGATGTTTTACCTGGGCCGCTACGAGGATTCGCTTCGCTACCTGGAGCAGGCATTGGCCCGCGACTCCGTGAGCGAGCGGCGCCAGGCGCTGCGCCTGTTCACCCAGCGCACGCTGCACACGGTGAAAAAACTCAAGCGCTTCGAGAGCGCCCACTTCACCGTGTACCTGGACGATGAGCGAGACGGAATCTTGCTGCCCCACATCGTCGACGCGCTCGAGAGAACATA